>JBEEIS010000049.1:0-22388 GCA_041169755.1 Pseudomonadota bacterium
CACAGCCCTCGCCCTGGCCTGGATCCTCAACCCCTACTACGGCCCCTCGCCCATCATCGTGCAGGCCCTCATCGCCGGTGCGGTGGTCCTGCTCTGGTTCCTGCTGCGCCCCGCCCTGCCCCAGCCGGCGGCGGGGCTGCTGGCCGTTTCGTGGTTGGCCGCCGCGCTGTTCAACGCAGGTGTCGGGCTGGCCCAGTACGCCGGGCTGATCAACGAGAGCACTCTGTGGTTCAGCGCCTCCCTGGGTGGCGAGGTGTACGGCAATCTGCGTCAGCGCAACCAGTTGGCCACGCTGCTGGCGATCGGGCTGGCCAGTGCCTTCTATCTGCTCACTCAAGTCCAGGGTCGTGCCCGCGCGGGGTTGGCCGCTGGCGTGGCGCTGCTGTCGGTGGTCTGCGCCCTCACTTCTTCGCGCACCGGCATGCTGCACTGGATCGTGCTGTGCGGTGTGGCCCTGCTCGTGCCGCTGTGGGGCGCACCGGGGTGGTGGCGCCGCTGGGCCGTGCTGGCGGCGGGCAGCTATGGCATCACCATGGCGCTGGCGCCCAAGATGATCGAGCGTGTGGCGGGCGGCGAGAGTTGCGTCAGCCGCAAGGTGCTCTGGCAGAACGCACTCCACTTGTCGAGCGAGCGTCCGTGGACCGGTTGGGGCCCGGGCATGCTGGACTATGCCCACTACGCCACGCTCTATCCCGGCGAGCGTTTCTGCCTGATCGTCGACAACGCGCACAACCTCATCCTGCATGCTGCAGTGGAGCTGGGCTGGCCTTTCGCGTTGCTGCTGCTGGGCGCGTTGATCGCGCTGGTGGTCTTCGGCCGGCCGTGGCGCGAGCGGGCCCCGCACCGGTTCCTGGGGTGGGCGGTGGGGGGCTTGATCCTGCTGCACAGCTTGGTTGAATATCCCCTGTGGTACGGCCCCTTCCAGCTGGCGCTGCTGCTGGCGGCCGTGCTGCTGTGGCCGCGCCGCGTACCTGCCGCGCCCGGTCCGATGCCTCGCGCCTGGCGCGCGGGGTGGGTGCTGGGCGCCGTGGCCCTGGGCTATGTGGCGTGGGACTACCACCGTATCTCGCAGATCTATCTGCCGCTGGAGGAACGCAGTGCGTTCTACCCGGTGTCAGGCAGCGTTACCGCGCAGGGCAGTGTGCTGTTCAAGGGGCAGGTGGATTTCGCCACCTTCACCACCAGGCCACTCACGCAGGCCAATGCGGCGCGCATGGCCGACCTGGGCGAGCGTGTGCTGCATTACTCGCCCGAGCCGCAGGTGGTCGAGAAGCTGATCAACGCGCTCCTGCTCCTGGGCGAAAAAGAGCGGGCCGCCTGGCACCAGGCCCGGTTCCAGGCGGCCTTCCCCGACGAGTATGCGCAGTGGGCCAGTCGACCGCGTGCCGCAGTGTCGGCCAGCGCCCCCGCTCCGTGAGAGGGCCCGGGGGCAGCCCGCCTGCGTGCCCTGAGCGTGAGGGGGCCTGCACGCGCGGCGCGTTCAGGCCGGGGCGAGCAGTCCGGCGGGCAGGTTCAGCACGAAGTCATTGAAGGTGCGCGCGTCGCGGCCGGGCTTCATGTGGTCACGCATGTGGGCCCCTGCGCTGGCGGCGTCCCGCGCGCGGATCGCGTCGAGCAGAACCTGGTGCTGCTCGAAGGATGCATGGAGCTGACCCAGGGCGCCGAAGGCATGGCGCCGGTACACGCCCGTGCGAAAGCGGATGCGCATCACCTGCTGGCGCAGGTAGGGGTTGCGGCTGCCCTGGTAGATCTGCTCGTGGAACTGCAGGTTGATCGCTTGCCAGCCAGTGAGATCCTCACGGGCCACGACGTCGCGGCTGCGCTCGTGCAAGGCCACCAGCGCCTGGACCTCGTCGTCGGACATGCGCTCGCAGGCCAGGCGCACGGCGACGGCCTCCAGCTCGGCCAACAGCTCCCACAGGCTCAGGAGCTGCTGCAGGTTCATCTTCGCGACGATGGGGCCGCCGCGGGGCAGGTTGCTCACCCAGCCCTGCGCCTGCAACTGGATCAGGGCCTCGCGCACCGGGGTGCGGGAGACGCCGAAACGCTCGGCCAGGGCGACCTCGTCAATGGCATCGCCCGGCAGCAGACCGCCGTTGGAGATCGCTTCCTCCAGGTGCAGGCGAATCTGGTCGCTGACTTTCATGCAGATGCGGGCGGGGTGAGGTTCGGGCGGGGCAGGGTTTTAACTATATCTCGATGGATTGCGCGAGATACTGAATTGAACTATAAATATATTTATGACTGTCCAGTTTTCGAAAGCCGCCTGAAGGCGCCGCCATGCCCAAGATTCAGGCGTCTCCCGCCCTCTCGCGCTTCAAGGTGCTGGACCTGTCCCGGGTGCGGGCGGGTCCCAACTGCGTCCGGATCCTGACGGACTTTGGCGCCGACGTGATCCGGGTCGAGCCGCCGGCTGGGGTGGACCCCAATGAGGCGATGTTCGCGGCCAACCGCCAGGGGGGCGACTTCCAGAACATCAACCGCAACAAGCGGTCGATGACCCTGAACCTGAAGAAGGACGGGGCGATGGACATCCTCAAGAAGATGATCGCCACCGCCGACGTGCTGGTCGAGAACTGGCGGCCCGACGTCAAGGCGCGTCTGGGCCTGGACTACGAATCGCTTAAGGCGATCAACCCGCGCATCATCCTGGCGAGCATTTCCGGCTTCGGCCAGGACGGCCCCTACGCCTGGCGCCCTGGCTTCGACCAGATCATCCAGGGCATGGGCGGTCTCATGAGCGTGACCGGCGAGAAGGCGCACGGACCGGTACGTGCGGGGCTGGCGGTGGCAGACCTGAGCGCTGGCCTGTACTGCGCGATCGGCATCCTGGTGGCGCTGATCGAGCGCGAGCAGTCTGGCCAAGGCCAGTGGGTGCAAAGCTCGCTGCTGCATTCGCAGATCGCCATGATGGATTTCCAGATGGCGCGTTACCTCAATGACAACGACGTGCCGGAGCAAGTGGGCAACAACCACCCCACCAGCTCGCCGATGGGCCTGTTCGAGGCCAGCGACGGCTCGTTCAACCTGGGTGCGTCGGGCGAGGGCAACTGGAAACGCTTTTGCGACGCGCTGGGCAAGCCCGAGTGGCTGGCCGATCCGCAGTTCGCGACCGAGCCGCTGCGCGTTACTCACCGCGAGCGCCTGAACGCGCTGATCGCAGACGAATTCCGTGGCAACACCGTGACCCATTGGGTGGACCTGCTCAATGGCGTGGGTGTGCCGGCCGGGCCCGTGTACACCGTGCCGCAGGTGTTCGAGGACCCGCAGGTGCAGCACCTGCAGGTGACCGAGACCCTGCCGACCTCGTTTGGTCGGGACATGCAGTACATCACCCAGCCGGTCGTTCTCAGTCGCACACCCTCGCAGGTGGTGGCGCCGGCGCCGGGCTGGGGCGAGCACACTGACGAGACGCTGCGAGATCTGGGCTATGACGCGGCGACCATCCAGGACCTGCACGCGCGAGGGGTGGTGTGAGCGAAGGCGCGATCCACGTCGAGTGCCAGGACTTTGTGGCGCGCGTCACGATCAGTGACGTGGCACGCCACAACGCGATGAGCCTGTCGATGTGGGAGGGGCTGCGCGATGCGTTCGCGCGGATCGACGCTGACCGCGAGGTGCGTGTGTGCGTGTTGCGTGGCGCCGGCGACAAGGCCTTTGTGTCGGGGGCCAACATCAGCGAATTCGAGACGCAGCGAAGCAGCGACGACGCGGTGGCCCACTACAACGCCGTGGTCGCCCAGACGCAGGCGGCCATCGTGCGCTCGCGCGTGCCGGTCATCGCTGCGATCAGTGGCATCTGTTATGGCGGCGGTCTGGGCCTGGCGCTCTCGTGCGACCTGCGCTATGCAGCACCGCATTCGCGCTTTCGCATGCCCGCCGCCCGCATGGGGCTGGGCTATGACGTCCAGAACATGCGCAGCATCTTGCACAACCTCGGACCGATCGCCACGGCCGAGGCCTTCTACACCGCGCGGGTCTATGACGCGGTGCAGGCGCGCGAGATGGGCATGGTCAATGCGGTGGTCGACGACGTGTTCGCGCACAGCGAGGCCATTGCACGGGAGATCGCGCACAACGCGCCGCTGACCGTGCAGGCGGCCAAGCAGGCGATCGTTGCGATCCACGAGAACACCGAGGACCTGTCGGCGGTGCATGCCGCCGTGCAGGCGTGTTTCAAGAGCAAGGACTACGCGGAAGGCAGGCTGGCTTTCGCACAGAAGCGTCCCCCTGAGTTCACCGGCCGATAACCTACTGATTACAGGAGCGATCATGAATGTGTTGAAACCCCTATTCGGCCTGGCGCTGTCGTTGACAGCCGGCCTGGCCCTGGCGCTGGGTCCCGCGCCGGCCCCCCTGAAGGACAAGGCCACGCTGACCGTGGGCTTCGTCAAGGTGGGCCATCTCTCGCCCATGCTGATGATCGAAGAAGAACTGCGCAAGATGAACATCGAGGTCAAGCGCGCCGAATTCGTGCGCTACGCCGATGCCCGCACCGCGCTGCTGTCCAACTCGGTGGACGTGTCGGCCGTGGGCCCTGGCGACCTGGCCATCGTGGCCGCGCAAGGCAGCAAGAACCTGATCGGCCTGACCGGTGTGGGCAGCTCGCCCAAGTACCTGGTGGTGCGCAAGGGCGTGAAGATTGAGGACTGGGGCGACATCGCCGGCAAGAAGATCGCCATTGCCCCGGGCTCCGCGGTGTGGTTCCAGTGGGCCATGACGCTGATCGAGCGAAACATCCCCTACAACTCCTTCACCCCGGTGAACGTGCAGGGCGGCGGTACCGCCTTCGTGCAGGCCATGAAGCGTGGCGATATCGACGCGATGGTCCTGTGGGAGCCCTTCGAGTCGCAAGCCGTGGCCGAAGGTGATGCCGTGTTCGCGCAAAAGCTCGAGTACAGCCAGTCGCGCGCCGTCGGTGCCGAGCTGGGCCTGCTGGCCGCGTCGGGTGAGGCGATGGCGCAGAAAAAAGAACTGGTGCGCCGCTTCCTGTGGGCCTACCTGAAGGCCGAAGAGACGCTGGCCAAGAACCGCGACGCCTTCGCTGACGCCTATTCCAAGTACACCGGCCTGCCGCCGAACGTGACCCGTGAGTCGGCCAAGATCATCAAGCTCGGTGGCGTTCTGAACAAGGACCAGGTCTCGCGCCTGGCCGAAGCCGCCTTCAAGCAGGGCATCGTGCAAAAGGACGTCGCTCGTGAGGCCGCCGCCCTGTACGACGACTCGCTGGTCAACGAACTGAAGAAGTAATCCGGATTCAGGTGCCTGCCATGCCGTCCAGTCCTTTCAAATCCCTCCAGCAGGCCGCCCTCGGGCTGCTGGTGCCCGCCGCGGTGCTGGTGGTGTGGCAGCTCGTGGGCAGCATGCCGAACATGGCTGGCATCCTGCCGACACCCCTGAAAGTGCTCGAAGGCTGGCACACCTGGATCTTCGGTCCGGCCGGAATGGGCCTCAATCCGTACAGCGGCACCTGGCTGTCCAACGTGCAGTACTCCTCGATGCGGGTGGTCCAGGGCTTCGTCCTGGCCGCCCTGATCGGGGTACCGATCGGTTTGTTGATCGGATGGAGCCGCTTGTTCATGCACCTGGTCGATCCCCTGATCCAGAGCCTGCGACCGATCCCGATCACGGCCTGGCTGCCGTTCTCGATCGCGCTGTTCGGGATCCGCGACATGGGCTCGATCTTTCTGATTTTCCTGGGCGGCTTCTACGCCATCGTCGTCAACACCACACAGGGCGCGCGCGATGTCGAGCGCAATCTGATGCGGGCTGCGTTGATGATGGGCGCGAGCCGGCGCCAGCTGCTTTACCGGGTGGTGCTGCCGGCGGCAACACCGTCCATCTTCACCGGCCTGCGCATCGGCCTGGGCATTTCCTGGACCGCGGTCATCGTCTCCGAGATGGTGGCGGTGAAGTCGGGCCTGGGCTACGTGCTGTGGGACGCTTATTACGTGGGCCGCATGGATATCGTGCTGGCCGACATGGTCTCGATCGGCATCATGGGCTTCCTCAGTGACCGCCTGATCGTCTTCATCGAACGCAAGATCCTGGTCTGGCGCATCCTGCAAAGCCACTGATTGCCATGTCGAATATTTCCATCCAGGATCTTTACAAGACCTACCCGGGCACGCCGCCCGTGAAGGCGCTGGACAACATCAGCCTGGACGTGGCGCCGGGCGAGCTGGTCGCCCTGCTCGGTCCTTCCGGCTGCGGCAAGTCCACGCTTTTGAATTTGATCGCCGGTTTCGAAGCTCCCAGCCAGGGACGCCTGCAGGTGGACGGCCAGCCGGTTGTCGCCCCGGGCCCGGAGCGCGGTGTGGTGTTTCAGGAGGCGGCCCTGTTCCCCTGGCTCAGTGTCTGGGAGAACGTGATCTTCGGGCCCAAGGTGCAAGGCATGGCGCGCAGCGAATACGAGGACCGCGCGCACGAGATGCTCAAGATCGTGGGCCTGGGTGATTTCAAGAACCACCTGCCCGTACAGCTCTCGGGCGGCATGCGCCAGCGCGTGGGTCTGGCACGCATCCTGACCCTGGGCTCGCGCGTGCTGCTGATGGACGAGCCCTTCGGCGCGCTGGACGCGCAGACCCGCCTGACGATGCAGGAGCTGCTGCTCTCGGTGTGGCAGCAGCTCAAGCCGACGATCATCTTCGTGACGCACGACATCGACGAGGCGATCTTCCTGGCCAGCACGATCTACGTGATGTCGGCCCGACCGGGCCGGATTCAAAAGCGCATCGAGGTGCCGCTGTCGCGCCCGCGGACGGTGGCGGACACGGCCAGCGAGACGTTCTCGGCGCTCAAGCTCGACATCCTCAACCTGATTCGGCACTGAGATGGCCAACCCCCGCATTCCCTATCGCTTCTCCGGCGACGGCCCGGTACTCAAGCCGCCCGAGCAGGGCGCGATCATGGTGCACCTCGTGGTGAACGTGGAGCACTGGCAGTTCGAGGCGAGCATGCCGCGCACCATCATCACGCCGCCACACGGCAAGGAGACCATCCCGGACGTGCCCAATTTCAGTTGGGCCGACTACGGCATGCGCGCCGGTCTGCCGCGAATGATGCGTGCGATCCAGGAGCGCGGTCTGCCCGCTTCGACCAGCTTCAATGCGGGCGTGATCCAGGCCTATCCGCGTGCGGCTCAGGCCATGCATGCTGCCGGCTGGGAGTTCATCGGCCACGGCGTGCACCAGCGCTCGCTCAATCACAGCGACGGCCCCTCCGAGGAGCAGCTGATCGCGACCAGCCTGGACATGATCCGCGGCCTCACAGGCCAGCGCCCGCGGGGCTGGCTCAGCCCGGGCCTGCGCGAGACGCTGGACACGCCCGAACTCCTGCGCCGCCAGGGCGTCGAGTACGTCTTCGACTGGGTGGTCGATGATGTGCCGCAATGGATGCACACGCGTGAAGGGCCGCTGCTGGCGATGCCCTACAACCTGGAGATCAATGACTCCATCATCTACGCGATCGAGAAGCACTCGAGCGACGAGATGTATGAGCGGCTTGCCCGCACCCTGGCCCTGTTCGAGCGCGAGGCCCGCACGCAGCCGCGGGTGCTGGCGCTGGGGCTGCATCCGCACCTGATCGGGGTGCCGCATCGCTTTGGCAGCTTCGAGCGCATGCTGGACCTGCTGATGAAGTCGGCACAGGTGTGCTTCATGACCGGCGGGCAGATCGCCGACTGGTACACCGCACAAGTGCCGCCGCCCGACGCGTTCCCTGGCCTGGCGGGTCATTGAGCGCGCGCCTTCGGCCGTCCCGGCCTGAGCGCCCCGTATTCCTTTTCTTTCAGACACGTCCCCATGCAACTGCAGCTTGAAAACCAACAGGTCATCGTCACCGGCGGCTCCAAAGGCATCGGCCTGTCCATCGCGCTGAATTTCGCGCGCGAGGGCGCTCGTCCCGTTCTGGTCGCACGCCAGGCCTCGACGCTGGCGCAGGCCCTGGACACCTTCGCGCAGGAGGGCCTGCCCGCGCCCGCGACCGCCGAGATCGATTTGTCGGCGCCAGGCTCGGCGCAGGTGCTGTTCGACCGCTTCCCGCAGGCCGACATCCTGGTGAACAACGCCGGCGCGATCCCCGGGGGCAGTCTGCACGATGTGAGCGAAGCGACCTGGCGCAGTTCCTGGGAACTCAAGCTCTATAGCTATGTCAACCTCACGCGCCTGTACCTGGGCGCGATGGAGTCGCGCGGGCGCGGCGTGATCTGCAACATCATCGGCATGGCTGGCGCGTCGCCGCGCTACGAGTACATCTGCGGCTCGGCCGCCAACGGCGCCCTGATCTCGTTCACCGAGGGTGTAGGCGCGGGCAGCGTGCGCAAGGGCGTGCGCGTGTTCGGCATCAACCCTTCGCCCACGCGCAGCGACCGCATCCAGGGCCTGTTCGAGAAGCAGGCCGAGGCCAAGTTCGGCGACAAGTCCCGCTGGACCGAGATGTCGACCAAGCTGCCCTTTGGCCGACTGGCCGAGCCCGATGAGATCGCCCGCCTGGCGGTGCTGTGCGCCTCGCCGGTGTGCGGCTACCTGAGCGGCACCGTCCTGAACGTCGACGGCGGACAGCAGTTCGCGCCCGCTTGAAGCAGCCCTCCGATATGACCCACGAAGACAACTTTCAATCCCTGCGTGACGGCGTGCGCAGCGTCGTGACCCAGTTCGACTCCCGCTACTGGCAGGAGGTCGATGAGGCCCGCGCCTTCCCGGAAAAATTCGTGAATGCGCTGACCGATGCCGGCTGGCTCTCGGCCCTGATCCCCGAGGAATACGGCGGCTCCAACCTGAGCCTGACCGAGGCCAGCGTGATCATGGAGGAGATCAACCGCGCGGGCGGCAACTCCGGCGCCTGTCACGGCCAGATGTATGTGATGGGATGCGTGGTACGCCATGGCTCCCAAGCGCAAAAGGAGATGCTGCTGCCCAAGATCGCCTCGGGCGAGTTGCGCATGCAGGCGATGGCGGTGACCGAACCCACCACCGGCTCGGACACCACGCGCCTGAAGACGATGGCGGTGCGCAAGGGCGACCGCTATGTGGTCAACGGCCAGAAGGTCTGGACCTCGCGCCTGCAGCACTCGGACTACATGCTGCTGCTGGCGCGCACCACGCCGCTGGCCGAGGTGAAGAAGCGCTCGGAGGGCCTGTCGGCGTTCCTGGTGGATCTGCGCGAGTGCGTGGGCAAGAGCATCACCGTGCGGCCGATCCGCAACATGGTGAACCACGAGACCAACGAGATCTTCATCGACAACCTGGAGATCCCGGTCGAAAACCGCATCGGCGAGGAAGGCCTGGGCCTGAAGTACATCCTGGACGGCCTGAACGCCGAGCGCATCTTGATCGCGGCCGAATGCATCGGCGACGGCTACTGGTTTGTCGACAAGGCGCGTGACTACGCCAACGGTCGCCAGGTGTTCGACCGCCCGATCGCCAAGAACCAGGGCGTGCAGTTTCCGATCGCGCGCGCCTACGTGAATGTGGAGGCGGCCAGCCTCATGCGCTACGAGGCTGCGCGCCTGTTCGACGCGCAACAACCCTGCGGCGCGCAGGCCAACATGTCCAAGCTGCTGGCGGCCGATGCTTCCTGGGAAGCGGCCAACGTGTGCCTGCAAACGCATGGCGGCTTCGGCTTCGCCGCCGAATACGACGTGGAGCGCAAATTCCGTGAGACCCGTCTGTACCAGGTCGCGCCGATCTCGACCAACCTGATCCTGTCCTACGTGGGCGAGCACGTGCTGGGCATGCCCAAGTCGTATTGAGCCCGCGGGCTGCCCCATGGCCATCGACCACGCGTACGACACCCTCAAGCTGCAGGTTCTGGACGGCCAGGTCCTGCAGGTGACGCTGGACCGGCCACAGGCTGGCAACGCGATCAACACCCGCATGGGCCAGGAACTGCTGGCGCTGTGGCGGGGTCTGACCGAAGACGCGCAGGGCGTGCGCTGCGTGGTGCTCACCGGCGCGGGCGGGAAGATCTTCTGCGCCGGCGGCGACCTCAAGGAGCGCAACGGGATGACCCGGGCGCAGTGGACGCACCAGCACGAAATTTTCGAGCGCGTGACCTTCGCGATGACCGACTTGCCGCTGCCGCTGATCGCTGCGGTCAACGGCCATGCCTTTGGCGGGGGTCTGGAGATGGCGCTGTGCTGCGACTTCATCCACGCTCACCGCGCAGGCCGCTTTGGCTTGCCGGAGGTGACCCTGGGCATCATGCCGGGCATGGGCGGCACCCAGAACCTGTCACGCGCCCTGGGCGAGCGGCGTGCTCGCGAACTGCTTCTGACAGGACGCCCCTTCACCGCGCAGGAAGCCTTCGAGTGGGGCCTGGTGAACCAGTTGGCGGAGGGCGAAGCGATGCTTGCGGGCGCGCTGGACACGGCCCGCACCATCGCGCGCAATGCGCCCCTGTCCGTGCGCCAGATCAAGCGATCGGTCCGCTACGGCATGCAGATGGACATCCACAGCGCCTACCGCTTCGAGATCGAGGCCTACAACCAGCTGGTGGACACCGAGGACCGGCGCGAGGGCGTGGCGGCGTTCAACGAGAAGCGCCCGCCGGTGTTTCGCGGGCACTGACGCCATGGCCGGTGCGTCGGAGAGTCTGCCGGCCGCGCCCTCGTGGAGCGCCTGGTTGGTGGAGAGCCTGCAGCGGCCCATCAGCGATATCGATCGCACGCGCGCGGCACGGCACCTGATGGACTGGCTGGCCTGCGCGCACCTCGGACGCGTGAGCGAAGTCGGCCAGGCGATGGCACGTTGGGCGGATCGGCAGCCGGCAGGGCCGATCTGGGTCTGCGGCCATGCGGGCTTGCAGGCGGGCGATGCGGCGCGATTCAACGGCAGCCTCGGCAGCGTTCATGAGCTCGACGATGTGCACCGCGAGGCGGTGGTTCATCCCGGCGACACCGTCATCCCAGCCGCTCTGGCGGTGGCCCAACGCGAGGGCAGCCGCGCGGACGAACTGCTCGACGCTCTGGTGGTCGGTTACGAGGCCGGCATACGCCTGGGCCTGCTGGCCGGCACCGCGCATTACGCGCACTGGTACAGCACGGCCACCACCGGCGTGTTCGCCAGCGCGATGGCTTGCGCGCGCCTGCTGCGTCTGGCGCCGCCGACCTGGCAGCACGCACTGGCGCTCGCCGGAATGCAGGCCAGTGGCGTCTGGCAATGCCGCGTGGAGCCCGGGCTGGCCAAGCAGGCCGCCACCGGCCATGCGGCCCAGGCGGGCCTGGCCGCCGCAGACCTGGCCGCCGCGGGCGTGACAGGGCCACTGGCCATCCTCGAGGGAGAACACGGCTGGTTGCGAGCCAGCGGTCGTCTGCCGGAAGCGGAGACTGCACGGCAGCACCTGCAGGCTGTGCCCGGTGCCGAGTGGGCCTTGCACACGGTGAGCTTCAAACCCTGGCCGGCCTGCCGCCATGTGCATCCCGCGATCGGATGCGCGCTGCGTGCCCGTGCGAACGGGGTGCAGCCCGAGCAGGTGCGACGACTGGAGCTCGCGACCTATGGCGTCGCCCTGTCCTTTGCCGACCAGCCGGCGCCGGCCACACCCCATGAGGCGCGCTTTAGCCTGCAGCACGCACTGGCCTGGGCTTTGCGCGAGGGGGACTTCTGGCTGGACGCGAGCCGTCCGGCCGCCTTGGCCGATCCGGCCTGCCAGGCCCTGCGGGACCGCGTGCGGGTGCGTTGCGGACCGGCGCAGGAGGCGCGCTATCCGCAGCGTTTCAGTGCGCACCTGACGGTGCATCTGGAGGACGGCACGATCCGTGAGTTCGAAGAGGACAGCGCCTGGGGGGACCCGGAGCATCCGATGCCGCCGGCGTCGCTGCGCGACAAGGCCGACCGCATGCTGGCCGATGCCAGCATGCCCGAGGATCGGGCCGCCGCGCTGGTCACGCAGTGCCTGCAGCTGCCCGAGCAGGTGTCGCTGCTGCCCTGGTGGTCATGCCTGCAGGCATCGGGCCCGCTCGGTGCTCAGGACCAGAACGCGTCCATCGCTTGAGCGACGGACAGCAGCCGAGCATCTTGGCCCGGCGCGGCCAGGAACTGGCAGGACGCCGGTAGGTCCTCGCCGGAGGTCGCCTGGGCCGGGCAGGGGCAGGCCAGGGCGGGCGCACCCAGCAGGTTGGCCAGCACGGTGAGATCGGCTTGGCTGGCGGGTGCCGCGACGCCGTGAGGGAAGCTGACCTGCGGTGTGGTCGGCAGCACCAGGAGATCGACGGTGTCAAAGCCGTGCCGAGCTTGTGCGCGCAGGGCCTGCACACCGTCCTGCGCGCGCTGGCGCCGGGCGGTATCCAGGGTGTGGCCGTATCGGAGCATCTTCACCAGGTCGGCGCTGAGCCCGGGCAGATCGGGGCCCAGCGCGTTCAGCCAGTACGCTGCGCCTTCCCATTCGCTCATGAGGAGCGCGTCCAGTCGGCTGCGCGCGGGCTCCCACCCGGGGAAGTCGACCGGATGCAGCGTGGCGCCCAGGGCCTGCAGGCGCTCGCGGGTGGTGTCCCAGGCGGCGCGCACGGGCGGCGCCAGCGTGACCGCGTCCGCCTGCGGCAAGTAGCCCACACGCAGCCCGCGCCAGCGGATGGGTTCTGGAAGCGGTTGGCCCAGCAGGACGGCCGCCACCCGCGCGAGGTCGTTGCCCGAGCGCGCCAGCGGTCCCACTGCGTCCAGCGTGGGACTCAGCGGCACGATACCCGCCAGCGATACCGCGTCGCGCGAGGCGATGTAGCCATAGAGGCCGCAATAGGCGGCGGGAATGCGCACCGAGCCGAGGGTGTCGGTGCCTAGTGCGGCGGCGCACAGGTGGGCCGCCACCGCTGCGGCCGATCCGCCACTGGAGCCGCCGGGTGTGTGGCCCGCGCGCAAGGGGTTGATGCAGCGGCCATACACCGGGTTGTCGGTGGTGGCGCCCAGGGCCGCCTCATGCATGTTGGTCTTGCCCAGGAGCACGGCGCCGGCCGCTGCCAGTGCCTGCCACACCGCGGCATGCCGATCGGGTCGTCGCTGCGCGAAAGCGGCCGTGCCGGCGGTGCAGGGCAGCGCGGCCACGTCGATGTTGTCCTTGAGGGCCACCGGCACGCCGTCCAGCGGCCCCAGGGGTTGGCCTTGTGCCCACCGACGGGCGCTGGCTGCGGCCTGGGCCAATGCGTCCTGCGCTGCGACGTGAATGTAGGCGTGCAGGTCGGGGTCATGCCGGTTGATTCGCGCCAGGTGGGCCTGTACCACGGCCACCGGGTCGGTGAGGCCGCGGGTGTAGGCGTCATGCAGTGGGGTGACGCCCCACCGGGTGAGGTCATCGCTGCCGGGTACGTGTGCGGGATCGTGGGTCATGGGCTGTGGCGGGCAGGGGCGGTGGGAGCGCGAGAAGGCCAGAGCACCGAGGCGATCGCCACCACGATCAGCACGATCGCCGCCCAGTCCTGCCAGTGCAGGGGTTCTTGCAGCAGCACGGCACCGCTGAACACGCCCAGCACCGGGATGAACATCACGCTCAGGGTGGAGGCCAGTGGCGGCAGGTTGCGCGCCAGGGACAGCCAGGTCGCTTGCGCGAACACGAAGACGCCGAAGGCGTTGTAAACGATGGACATCCAGGTGAGCGAAGGCGGCGCCTTCCATCGGGGTTGCTCGAAGGCCCAGGCCAGCGCGGACATCAGCAGTGTGGTCATGGCCGTCATCCAGAACACGATGGTCAGCGTGGGAACGGTCATGCGGGTGTGTCGTATCTGTTGCGTGCCCAGGCCCCAGAAGGCCGCGCCGACCAGGCCCATCACCACGCCCAGGGGTTTGCCGGTGAGCATGGTGACTTCGTGCCACAGGAGCAACACCACGCCCCCGGTGGCCGCCAGGATGCCCAGCCAGCCCCGGCGCTGCATCCGGGCGCCAAAGTACAGGACGCCGATCACCGCCGAGAAGATCGGCATGGTGTAGCCCAGGATCGCCGAGCGGCCGCTGGAGAGGTTTTGTACGGCCAGGATCAGCATGACGTGCCAGACGAACATGTTCGTGGTCGCCAGTATCAGCAACTCGCGCCATTGGCTGCGCGGCACCGCGAACGAAATGCCCCGCAGATACAACAGCAGGCCCAGGAAAGGCAGACCCAACCACATGCTCAGGCTGCGGAAGGTCAGCGGCGGGTAGTCCAGCACGCCCATCTTCAGGACGGGCCAGTTGATGCCCCACACCAGCGTGAGCACGACCAGCAGGACGGTTTGTTGCCGGCTCAGGTTCACAGCAGGGGCCGGGTGGCGCATGCGCGGTCAGCTCGCATCGCGTCAGGCTTTCTCGTCTCGGCTGGCGCCGGGTTCTTCGAGGCGCCAGGTCGTGGTGAATTCGAACCGGCCCGGCGGGTGGACATTGATCGATACCGAGAGCAAGCGGTCGCCACGACCCAGGTAGAAGCGGCGCACCATCAGCCCCGGGGAGCCGGGCTCGACGCCCAACACGTCGGCACTGTGCTGCGGCACCGCGACGGCGCTGACCACCTGGCGCGCCTCGAGGATGCGCTCGCCACCGAATTTCTCCACCAGGCCAAAGACCCAGGCCTGGCCCTGCTCGAGTTCGGCCCGCATGGCGGCCGCTTCGGGGCGGATAAAGATCCGCATGTGCACGATGGGTTCACCGCCGTCGATCGCGTAGCGGCAAGTGTCCAGCTCGAGCCACTGCTCGCCCTGTTTGCAGCGCAGGGCTTGTGCCAGCGCCTCCCCGGCTTGAACCGAGTTCGACCCGAGCACCGCCAGACGCGTGCCCTGGGCATAGACCATCAGGTCGCGCAGCGAGGACAGCGAGGCCACGTACTGCGTGTCGGCCTGATGGGCGCGCACCCGGGTGCCCACGCCCTGGTGCCGTGACACCAGCCCCCGCTCGCACAGGTGGCGTACAGCCTCGCGCACGGTATGACGCGACACCCCGAACCGCAGGCACAGCTGGGGCTCGGGCGGCAACAGCGAGCCGACCGGGTAGCGGCCGTCACGGATTTCATCGACCAGCACGCGCGCGACCTGCTGGTAGCGCGGCGCACCGGCCGCCGCGGCAAGCGAGAGGCTGGGGTCGTTCACGGCCTCGATCATGCGTGCATCCGGCATCGCTCAATACATGTAGTGGCCGCCGTTGACGTGGATCACCTGACCCGAGATGAAGCCACCGCCCTCGCTGCACAGCAGGTCACAAGCCGCCGCGACTTCCTGCACCTTGCCGAACCGCCCCAGCGGGATTTCCTGTTCGAGCTGCTCGCGCTGCTGGTGGGTGTACTGCGACCAGTCGCGGACGGTGTCGATGGCGCCAGGGGCCAGGGTGTTGACCGTGATGCCGTCGCTGCCGAACTCGCGGGCCAGGGCCATCGCCAGTCCATGCAGCCCCGCCTTCGCCGTGACGTTGTGGGCCCGCAGGGGCACCTGACCCCAGAAGCCGTCAAAGCCCGACACCAGGACGATGCGACCCCAGCGGCGTGACTGCATGCCAGGGATGGCGTGGCGTGCCAGGTAGAAGGCGGCACTGAGGTTGGTGCGCAAGACCTCGTCCCACTGCTGCGGTGTGATGTCCAGGAAAGGCTGCTTGCGCCGGATGCCCACGTTGGACACCACGATGTCCAGCGAGCCGAAGTGGTCATGGCTTTGCGCAACGAGACGGGCCACCTCTTCGTCGACGCTGACGTCGGCCATGACGCCCAGCGCCTGGCCCCCGCTCGCACGCACCTCGTCCACCACCGAGTCCACCGCCGCACGGTCGCTGTGGCCATTGACGACCACGCGCGCGCCCAGGGCGGCCAGGGACAACGCAATGGCGCGCCCGATGTTGCGCCCCGATCCGGTGACAAGGGCGGTGCGGCCCGCCAGGGGCGCAGGGGTGAGGGCGTGGGTCATGGGTGCAGGTTGACGTCGGAAAAGGGGTCGAATAACATGCGGACGTCCGTACGTTAGCATGTTCACGCGGGCTGATCCACAGCCTCAATAGGAGACACGCCATGAGAAGACGCCAGGCCAGCCTCGTGCTGGCAACGCTTGCCCTGTCACTGTCCGCGGTCGGTCTGGCCCACGCCCAGGCTTTCCCGGAAAAGCAGCCGATCCGCATCGTCGTGCCTTACCCGCCTGGCGCCTCCACGGACGCGGTCGGTCGCTCGGTGGGTCAGGCGCTGGGCGTCCAGCTGGGCCAGACCGTGGTCGTGGACAACCGTGCCGGGGCCAGCGGCAGCATCGGCACCGAGCATGTGGCCAAGTCGCCTGCTGACGGCTACACCCTGGTGATGGGCACCGACGCGACGCACGCGTCGAACTTCCACCTGGGACCCAACCCGCCCTTTCACCCCCTGCGTGATTTCACGCCGCTGGCCCTGGTGGCCATGAACCCGATCGCGCTGGTGGTGCACCCGTCGGTCCCGGCCAACAACATCAATGAACTGGTGGCCTGGGTCAAGGCCAACCCCGGCCGCGCCGGCTTTGGCAGCTCGGGCAGCGGGTCACCGCACCACCTGTCGGGCGAGCTCTTGAAGGCGCGCAGCGGCGCACCGCTGGTGCATGTGCCGTACCGTGGGGGCGGCCCCGCGCTCAATGACCTTCTGGGCAACCAGATTCCCATCCTGTTTGCCAGTGCGATCACGGTCATCCCCCATATCAAGGCCGGCAGGGTCAAGGCGATCGCGGTGACCAGCGCCGAGCGTTACAAGGGCTTGCCGGACGTTCCCGCCATCGCGGAGAGCCTGCCCGGATTCGAAATGCCCTCCTGGCTGGCCTTCTTCGGCCCCGCCAACCTGCCGCCTGCCGTGGCCAAGCGCCTGGGCGAAGGCTTCGTCAAGGCGATCCGGGACCCCGAGGTCAGCGCCAAGCTCTCGGCCGCCGGCATGGACGTCGTCGCGGGCACCCCTGAACAACTGGCCGCGTTGCAGCGACGTGAGTTCGAGCAGCGTGGCAAGTTGATCCGGGAAGCGGGCATCAAGGGCGAATGACGACGGCCGACGGACACGCCGCCCCTGTGACCGCAGACGCCCCGCTCGCGGGCGTGACGGTCATCGAGCTCGGTCACAGCGTTGCGGGGCCTTTTGCCGGCCAGATCCTGGCCGATCTGGGCGCGCAGGTGATCAAGATCGAGAAGGCCGGTGGGGACGACGCCCGCCACTGGGGGCCGCCGTTCGTGGACGGCGCCGCCGCCACCTTTCAGGGCATCAACCGCGGCAAGCGGTCGCTGGTGCTGGACCTGCGTGCGCCGCAGGACCTGGAGCGCCTGAATGCGCTGATCGACACGCAGGCCGACGTCGTGTTGCAGAACATGCGGCCCGGACAGGTCGACACGCTGGGGCTGGACGCCACCACCTTGCGCGCGCGCAAGCCGCAGCTGGTGTATTGCAATCTGGGCGCCTTCGGCTCGGTCGGCCCGCTGGCCGGGCGCCCCGGCTATGACCCCCTGATGCAGGCCTTCGGCGGCATCATGAGCGTGGTCGGCGAGCAAGGCGGCGCCCCGGTGCGCGTGGGCCCGTCACTGGTGGACATGGGCTCGGGCATGTGGGCCGCCCTGGGTATCGTGGCTCTGTTGATGCGGCGCCCGTCCCGCGGCGGCGAGGGTGGCGTGGTCGATGTCTCGCTCTTTGAGACCGCCGCCTGCTGGATGACGATGTACGCCACGCAATACCTGGCCGATGGCCGCATGCCGGGCAAGAACGGCTCGGGCCAGGCCGGCATCGTTCCCTACCGCGCCTACCGCACCCTCGATGGTGACCTGGTGGTCGCTGCCGGTAACGACAAGCTGTTTCGCAGCCTGTGCGAAGCGGTCGGACATCCCGAATGGGTGCAGGACCCGCGCTTTGCCACCAACGCGCAGCGCGTGGCCCATGCCGCCCCCCTGTATGCCCTGCTCGAGTCGTGCATGGCGCAGCGCTCCAACAGCCAGTGGATCGAGCTGCTGGATGCCGCTGGCGTGCCCTGCGCGCCGGTCCAGGACGTCGGGCAGATGCTCGCGCACCCGCAGACCCAGGCCCTGGGCCTGCTGCAGGACATCCCGGGCAGTTCGATCCCGCTCATGGGCCTGCCGCTGCGCCTGGACGGACAGCGGCCCCAGCCCCAAGGTCCCTCTCCCCGCCTGGGGGAAATGAACGAAGCGCCCACCGAGCGCTGCGCCTGATGAAGCTACCGCACTACGACACCCTGCAACTGACGGCGGGGGACCCGCACCTCTTGACGGTCACCCTGAACCGCCCACACGTTCTCAATGCGATCAACACCCAGGTCGGCCTGGAGTTGCTGGACCTGTGGACTCGCCTGGCCAGCGAGGGCGGCGCGATTCGCGCGGTGGTGCTGACGGGCGCAGGGGACCGCGCCTTCTGCGCGGGAGGCGATCTCAAGGAGCGCAATGGCATGACAGACGCTGCCTGGCGGCAGCAGCATGAAATCTTCGAGCGCGCCTTTTTCGCGCTGCTCGATGTGCCCATGCCGGTGATCGCCGCGGTCAACGGCCATGCCTACGGCGGCGGCCTGGAGACGGCGCTGGCCTGCGACTTCGTCTACGCCAGCCGCAATGCGCGTTTCGCGCTGTCGGAGGTCCGCCTGGGGATCATGCCGGGCGGAGGCGGCACCCAGACGCTCGCGCGCGCAGTGGGCGAACGCCGTGCGAAAGAGTTGATCCTGCGTGCGCAGGCTTTCGACGCTGCCCAGGGCCTGGCCTGGGGCTTGATCAACCACCTGAGTGAACCCGGTGCCGTGCTGGCCGACGCGCTGGAGGCCGCTGCCGCCATTGCGGCCAATGGCCCCCTGGCCGTGCGCCAGGCCAAGAAGTCCATTCATTTCGGTTTGCAGGGTGACCTGCGCACCGGCTGCCGCTTCGAGATCGAGGCCTACAACCGGCTGGTATCCAGTGAAGACCGTCACGAGGGCGTGCGTGCCTTCAATGAAAAACGCACGCCCCAGTTCAAGGGATCTTGATCATGAGCACAGACATCGACGTCCTGGTGCGCGAGGTGGGCCTGCGCGACGGCCTTCAGAACACGTCCACCCTGGTTCCTACCGAAGGCAAGCTGGCCTGGATCCAGGCTGAATTCGAAGCCGGGGTTCGCGAGATCGAGGTCACCTCGTTCGTGCCGCCCAAGCTGCTGCCGCAGTTTGCCGACGCGGAGGATGTGGTGCGCGGCGCCCAGGCGCTGCCCGGTCTGACGCTGATGGCCCTAGCGCCCAACCTGCGCGGCGCCGAGCGCGCGATGGCGCTGGGCGTCGACAAGGTGGACTACGTCACCTCCGTGAGCCGCACGCACAACCTGAAGAACGTACGGCGCGAGCGCGAAGAATCGCTGGAGGACTTCAGGCGCATCGTGAAGGCGCGCGACGACGCCGGCCTCAAAGGGCGCATGCAACTGGCCGCCGGCCTGTCGACGGCCTTGGGGTGTTCGTACGAAGGGCGGATCGCGGTCGATGATGTACGCCGCTGCGCCGCCTTCCTTGCCGAAGCGGGCGCCGACGAAATCATGGTTGCAGACACCGTCGGCTACGCTGACCCGGTCCAGGTGCGCGAGGTCTTCAAGGCGGTGCTGGCCGAGGTGGGCGATGTCCCGGTGGCGGCGCACTTTCACGACACGCGTGGTACGGGCCTGGCCAATGTGGCCGCCGCACTCGACTGCGGTATCCGCCGCTTCGATGCCTCCTTGGGTGGCTTGGGCGGCTGCCCCTACGCGCCCGGAGCCAGCGGCAACATCGTCACCGAGGACCTGTGCTTCATGCTCGATTCCATGGGTATGCGTACCGGCATCGACCTGACGCGCCTGCTGGCGGTACGCGACATCCCGGCGCGCTACCTGGGCGACCACAGCCTGGCCGGCGCGCTGGCCAAGGCAGGCTTGCCCCGACATTACCAGGGCGCGACTGAGCGCCGCAACGGCCAGAGCGCCGCTTCCTGATCACCCGCCATGACCGATACCTCTTCACTTTCAAGCGTGCACCTGGACCTGGGCGAGGACTACCCCGAGATCCGCGACAGCGTGCGTCGCATCTGCGCCGGCTTCCCCGGCAGCTACTGGCGCGAACTGGACGAGAAAGAGGCCTACCCCAGCGCCTTTGTGCAGGCGATGACCGACGCCGGCTTCCTCGCAGCCCTCATACCCGAGGCCTACGGCGGTGCCGGCCTGCCCCTGCGCGCGGCCGGCGTCGTACTCGAGGAAATTCACGCCAGCGGCTGCAACGCAGGCGCCACGCACGCCCAGATGTACACCATGGGCACGGTGCTGCGTCACGGCAGCCAGGCGCAGAAAGACCACTACCTCCCGAAGATCGCCCGTGGCGAATTGCGCCTGCAGGCCTTTGGCGTGACCGAGCCGACCAGCGGCACCGACACCACCAAGCTCAAGACGCGCGCCCAGCGCGATGGCGACCACTACGTGATCAATGGCCAGAAGATCTGGACTTCACGTGCGCTCTACTCGGACCTGATGCTGCTGCTGGCGCGCACCACGCCGATCGAGCAGGTCACCCGCAAGACCGAGGGCCTGTCGGTCTTTCTGGTGGACATGCGCGAGGCCGTGGGCAAGGGCATGACCATCCGCCCCATCAAGGCCATGATCAATCACAACACCACCGAGGTGTTTTTCGACAACCTGCGCATTCCGGCAGACAGTCTGGTCGGCGCCGAGGGCAACGGACTGCGCTGCATCATGGACGGCATGAACGCCGAGCGCATCCTGGTCTCGCACGAGTCCCTGGGCGACGCCAAGTGGTTCATCAAGACCGCCGTCAAGTACGCCAACGAACGCGTGGTCTTCGATCGGCCGATCGGCAAGAACCAGGGCATTCAGTTCCCGATCGCCAAGGCCTATGCGCAAACCCAGGCCGCTGAATTGATGCTGCGCAAGGCCGCTGCCGTGTTCGAGGCGGGCCAGCCCTGCGGCGAATACGCGAACTTGTCCAAGCTCCTGACCGCAGAGGCTGCCTGGGAAGCCGGCGAGGCCTGCATGCAGACGCACGGAGGCTTTGCCTATGCCCGCGAATACGACATCGAGCGCAAGTGGCGTGAGGCCCGTGTACAACGCACGGCGCCGATCTCCACCAACCTGATCCTCTCCTACGTCGCCGAGCACGTGCTGGGCTTGCCCCGGTCGTACTGAGATGACCGGCCTGACCGCGCAACTGGCCGGCTTTGTGGCCGACATGCCTGGGCGCGCGGTACCCGAGGCGGCGGTGGCGACGATCCGTCGTGGCATGGCGGATACCGTGGGTGTGTCGTTTGCGAGTGTCGGCGAGCCCGTGCTGGCGCACGTGATGGCCCTGATCGCGCCGCCCGCCCCAGCGGCGGCGGGCCTGGCGCGCCTGTGGACCGCGCCCGGTTTCGCGCCCCCAGCAGACGCCGCGTTTTTCAATGCGGTGGCCGCACACGCGCTGGATTTCGACGACACTGGCCTGGACGGGCACCCCAGCGTCGTGCTGGTGCCGGTGGTCCTGGCCGAGGCCGAGCGGCTGGGACTCGATTGGGCCGCGGCAGTGAACGGCTATGCGGCGGGCTACGAGGTGTGGGCCGAGCTTCTGGGGCGCGACAGCGACAAGCACCATGGCAAGGGCTGGCATCCCACCGCGGTGTTCGGCGTGGTGGCCTGCGCCGCGGCCAGCGCCTGCCTCAGGCGCCTGGATGCGGGCCGCGCGGCCCATGCCATGGGCCTTGCCGCTTCAATGGCTTCGGGGCTGGTCGCGAATTTTGGTTCGATGGTCAAGCCCTTGCAGGTGGGACTGGCTGCGCGCAACGGCATCGTGGCGGCGCAACTGGCCGAACGCGGGATGACCGCTGCGCCCGACGCGCTGGAGAGTCCGCGCGGGTTTCTCGCGGCCTTGTCCCCTCGGGGCCGTGTTCGGCTCGAGGGTCCGTGCCAGGCCGGCCAGCCCTGGCAGCTGCAGCAGCAGGGGCTGAACGTGAAGCGGTACCCGGTGTGCTACGCCGTCCATCGGCTGATCGACGCCGCGTTGGAGCTGCATCCGCTGCTGGTCGCTCGCTCCCACGAGATCGTCGAGGTGACAGCCACCCTCGGCAAGCTGCAGGCCGCGATGCTGCGATCGAGCCGTCCCGCGAATGGGCTGGATGCGAAATTCAGCGCCGAATTCGGTGTGGCGTGCGCCTTGCTGCGGGGACATGTCGATCTGCAGGATCTGGCCGACGAACAGGTCGTGCAGGCGTCCGTGCAGGCTTTGCTGCGCAAGGTACGCGTCGTGACGGTGGACGAAGCCGATGCGCTCGAGCCCCTGTTTTCACCCGAGGACCGTCTGTCTGTCGGCCTCTCCGACGGCAGTGTGCTCCAGGCGCAGCCTGTGCGCCGGGCGCAAGGTCATGCGAGCCGGCCGGTGGATGACGCGCAATTGCGAGCCAAGTTCATGGCCTGTGCGCGCTTGTCGTTACCGCGTGAGGATCTGGCGTCGGCCTGGTGGCAGGCTGCGATGGCGCCTGCGCGGG
>JBEEIS010000050.1:0-18794 GCA_041169755.1 Pseudomonadota bacterium
GCCAGCGTGGCGTCGTGGAAGATCACATAGGCTGGCAAGTTGTGCTCGCGTGCCACTTCGGCGCGCCAGGCCTTGAGCGCTGCATAACGGGCCTGGCCGGCGTCGGTGAGGCCTGCTGCCAAAGCCGCGGCCGCCGGCTTGGCAGAAGGCGCACGACGGCTGCGTGATGACGACGGCGCCGCGATGGCTTCGCGCAGCATCACCACCTGCTCGCCGCGCAGCACCGCGCGCGAGCCCTCGGTCAGGCGCAGGGTGTTGAAGGCCTGCGCATCGACCGCTACCGCGCCCACCGCGATCAATTGCCGCAGTACGCCGCGCAGCTGGGCTTCGCTGAAGGCCGCGCCGATGCCAAAGGTGCTGAGGCCTTCGTGCCCGAACTGCTTGACCTTCTCGGTGGCCTTGCCCCGCAGGATGTCCATGAGGTGACCCGCGCCGAAGGCGATGCCGCTGGCCTGCTGCACGCGGTAGATGGTGGACAGCAGCTTGCGCGCGGCGTCGGTGCCGTCCCAGACCTGGGGTGGCGAGAGGCAGTTGTCGCAGTTGCCGCAAGCGGGGCTGGCTTCGCCGAAGTACGCCAGCAGCCGCACGCGCCGGCAGTCGGTGGCCTCGGCCAGCCCCAGCAGGGCGTCGAGCTTGCCGCGCATCACCTGCTTGAAGTCTTCGCCGGCGGGGCTCTCATCGATCATGCGGCGCTGGTTCACCACGTCCTGCAGGCCATAGGCCATCCAGGCGGCGGCGGGCAGGCCGTCGCGGCCGGCGCGACCGGTCTCCTGGTAATAGCCCTCGATGTTCTTGGGCATGTCCAGGTGGGCCACAAAGCGCACATCCGGCTTGTCGATGCCCATGCCGAAGGCAATGGTGGCCGCCATGACCAGGCCTTCTTCGCGCAGGAAGCGGTCCTGGTGGTGCTGGCGTACGGCGGCATCGAGCCCCGCGTGATAGGGCAGGGCGGGAATGCCCGCGTCCGACAGGGCCTGCGCGACTTCCTCCACCCGCTTGCGGGACTGGCAATAGACGATGCCGGCCTCGCCCGCGTGATCGGATTCGATGAAACGCATCAACTGCCGGGTCGCCTCCTGCTTCTCGACGATGGTGTAGGAGATGTTGGGCCGATCAAAGCTGCTGACGAACTGGCCGGCATCTTCCAGTTGCAGGCGTTCGACGATGTCCTGGCGCGTGAGCGCGTCGGCTGTGGCGGTGAGCGCCAGACGCGGTACGCCGGCATAGCGCTCGTGCAGCACGGTGAGCGCGCGGTACTCGGGGCGAAAGTCGTGGCCCCACTGGCTCACGCAGTGCGCTTCGTCGATGGCGAACAGCGCCAGCAGGCCGCGCTCGTGCAAGGAGTCGAGCTGCGCCAGAAAGCGCGGCGTGGTCACGCGCTCGGGCGCCGCATACAGCAGCGTGATCTCGCCGCGCAGCAGGCGTTTCTCGACGGCGTTGGCCTCCTCGCCACTCAGGGTGGAGTTGAGGAAGGCGGCCTCGACGCCGGCCTCGTGCAGGGCACCGACCTGGTCATGCATCAGGGCGATCAGCGGCGAAACCACGACCGTGATGCCCTGACCCCGGCGCTGGCGCACGATGGCCGGCACCTGGTAGCACAGCGACTTGCCGCCGCCGGTGGGCATGAGCACGAGGGCGTCGCCGCCCGCGACCGCGTGGTCGATGATGGCCGCCTGCGGGCCCCGAAACTGTTCATAGCCGAACACCTCGCGCAGCACCGACAGGGGCGTGGACGCTTCGGAGGCGGATGAGGCGGTGGGAGAGGGGGCGTCGGTGGCGAGCAAGATGCCCGTGATTGTCGTCGCAAGCCGAGGGCTTGCAAGCCAACAGGGCCACGCCGCGCCGGCCTTCCTACAATTGAGCCCATGACCGCCCCGCTCGCCTACACCCGCGCCCAGGCCTTGCCCGGCATCCTTGCGCAGCGCATCGCCCTGATCGACGGCGCCATGGGCACCATGATCCAGCGCTTTCGCCTCACCGAGGCCCAGGTGCGCGGCGAGCGCTTCAAGGACCATGGCAAGGACCTGAAGAACAACGGCGAGCTTCTGAGCCTGACCCGTCCCGATGTGATCCGCGACATCCACGAGGGTTTTCTGGCTGCGGGCGCGGACATCATCGAGACCAACACCTTCGGCGCCACCACCATCGCCCAGGACGACTACGAGCTGGGCTTCCTGGCGCGCGAATTGAACCTGGCCTCGGCCCGCGTGGCGCGCGAGGCCGCCGACAAGTTCTCCACCCCGGACAAGCCGCGCTTCGTGGCCGGTGCCCTCGGCCCTACGCCCCGTACGGCCAGCATCAGCCCCGATGTGAACGATCCCGGCGCGCGCAACGTCGACTTCGAGACGTTACGGGCGGCCTATTACGAGCAGACCCAGGCCTTGGTCGAGGGCGGGGTCGACCTGCTGCTGGTCGAGACCATCTTCGACACGCTCAATGCCAAGGCGGCCCTGTTCGCGGTCGACGAATACTTCGAGGCCTCGGGCGAGCGCCTGCCCCTGATCATCAGCGGCACCGTCACCGACGCCTCGGGCCGTATCCTGAGCGGTCAGACCGTTACCGCCTTCTGGCACAGCGTGCGCCACGCCCAGCCCCTGGCGGTGGGGCTCAACTGCGCGCTGGGCGCGGCGCTGATGCGGCCCTACATTCAGGAGCTGGCCAGGGTGGCGGGCGACACCTTCATCAGTTGCTACCCCAACGCCGGTCTGCCCAATCCCATGAGCGAGACCGGCTTTGACGAGACGCCGGAGGTGACGGCGCGCCTCTTGCGGGAGTTCGCGGCCGAGGGGCTGATCAACATCGTGGGCGGCTGCTGCGGCACCACGCCCGAGCACATCGCAGCCATCGGGCAGGCGGTGGCGCCGCTGGCGGCGCGCAGCGTGCGTCGGGATTTTTTCTATCGGGATGCGGCCTGAGGCTTGCGTTTGGGGAGGGTCTTGGCTGGGTGCAGACGCTTGGCCTCCCGTCGGACGTGGTCCAAAAACCGAAGGACCGCATTGCTGGGGGAGACGTCCGCCCACAGCAGGCCCACCGGCCCCAGCGCCTGGCGCATCGCGAGCGGCAGGACGGCCAGCGTGCCTGCGGCTGCATAGTGCTGCGCCAGCTGCTGGGACACCACGCTCACCATGTCGCTTTCTATGAGCAGCGCCTCATTGATCATCAGCGAGACCGACTCCACAGGTTCCACCGGCAGCGGGGTGTTGCTGGCGGCGAATTCCGCCTCCAGGCGCTCGCGCATGGGCGTTCCCGGTAGCGGCAGGATCCAAGGGTAGGCTGCGGCTTCGGCCAGCGTGGGCGACTTGCGTTGCTTGAGCATAGGGTGGTCCTTGCGAACGACCGCGAGGACGGGCTCCTCATAAAGAGCCTCTGACTGAAACTCGGCACCGAGCGCGGCGCCGTGCAGTCGACCGATGACGCAATCGAGTTCATGCCGGCGCAGCGCCGGCAGCAGGATGTCCAGGGAGTCTTCGTAGAGGCGGATCTGGAGGCGCGGGGCTTCCTGCCGGCACCGCAGAATGGCCCGCGGCACCAGGAGTGGCGCCACCGCACGCAGCACCCCCACCCGCAGCAGCCCCGAGCTGCCTGCTTGGATCGCCTCCATTTCCTTGCCCGTGCGAAGGCTGTCGCCCAGGACCCGCTCGGCGTAGCGCAGGAGCACCTCGCCATGAGCGCTCAGACGAAGCGGCCGCTCGCGCGCCATCAGCACGCAGCCCGCCTGATCTTCCAATTCGCGCAGCCATTTGGACAGGGCGGGCTGGGTGATGTGCATCAGCGCGGCGGTTTCACTTTGGCTGCCGGTTCGCACCAGCGTCCGAAACACCTCGAGGTGGCGGATCCGCAGCCGCAACAGCCAAGCGGCAGGAGGGTTTTCTATAACCATAGGAACATAGACACCAAAGATTTTGTGTCTGGACTTTATAGCACTGCGGCTGACAATGAAGCCATGACCTCCTCGGCCGACCAGCCCAACTTTCTCCTGATCGTCACCGACCAGCAGCGATGCGACCATGTTGGCGCCTATGGCAACCGTGTGCTGCGTACGCCCCATATCGACAGCCTGGCCGCGCGTGGCTGGATGGCGGATCGTTTCTACGTGGCCTCCCCCGCGTGCATGCCCAATCGAGCCAGCCTGATGACGGGCCGGTTGCCGTCGCTGCATGGCGCCCGCCACAACGGCATTCCCTTGTCCCTAGGCGCCACCACCTTCGTGGAACTTCTGCGCGATGCTGGCTGGCGCACTTCCCTGGTGGGCAAGGCGCATCTCCAGAACATGTGCGGCCTGCCGGCTGTCTGGCCCCCGGCGCAGCAACGCCTGGCGCGTGAGGCCGAGCGGGAGGTGCCCGGTGACTATTGGCAGGAATGGGGTCCTGATTGGCGTGACAAGCCCGATCGCCGCATGCAGTTGCCGTTCTACGGCTTCGAGGATGTGGCGCTGGCGGTGGACCATGGCGACCAGGTGCTGGGCGATTACGGGCGCTGGCTGCAGGCCACCCACCCAGAGGTGGCCGCCGTCGTCGGACCGCAGCACGCCATCCCGGCGCCCGAATGGCGCCTGACCGGGACCGGCCAGGCCTGGCGAACGCGCGTGCCCGAGGCCCTTTCCACCACGAGCTGGATCACCGACGAGACGATCCGGCGCCTGCGCGAGGCGGCGGCCAGCGAAGAACCTTTTTTCCTCCAGGCCAGCTTTCCCGACCCGCACCACCCCTTCACGCCGCCTGGCCGCTTTTGGGGCATGTACCGACCTGAGGATGTGGACCTGCCCGAGTCGTTCCATGCCTCGGCCCACCCTCCGGCGCATGTGGCCTGGCTGCGCGCGCAGCGCGATGCCGCCAAGGCCATCAAGCACACGGCCGCTGCTTTTGCCTGCGACGAGCACGAGGCCAGGGAGGCCATCGCCCTGAACTATGGCTCCATCGCGCACATCGACGAATCGATCGGACGCATGCTGGCCGCCTTGCAGCAATTGGGCCTCGCGGACAATACCGTCGTGATCTTCACCAGCGACCACGGCGATTTCCTGGGCGACCATCAGCTGTTGCTCAAGGGTCCTCTTCACTACCAAAGCCTGATTCGCACGCCCTTCATCTGGACCGACCCTTCTCTCCCCCAGGCGCAGCGCAGCCAGGCCTTGTGTTCCACGGTCGATCTGGCGCCCACCGTGCTCGCGCGCGCCGGGGTCGCGGCTTTCAACGGCATGAGCGGGCAGGTACTGCCCTGTCTGCCGCAAGGAGCGCGCCTGCCGCAGCGGCGCGGTGTCCTGCTGGAAGACGAGGTGCAGCGTGTCCTGTTCGGATTTGAAACGCCACCGCGCCTGCGCACCCTGGTCACGGACCGGTGGCGCCTGACCGTGTACGCCAATGCCACCTGGGGCGAGTTGTACGACCTGGATGCCGACCCGCATGAACTGGCCAACCTCTGGGACGACGCCGGCTACCGCGAGGTGCGCGGCGACCTCATGACCGACCTGGTGCGCGAGATGACGCGCCATGGTGACACCAGTCCCTACCCAAGCGCCTTGGCCTGAGAGCCTGGCACCCGAACCCAATCCACCACGGATATCGCCCTCATCCCGAACGACAAAGGAGACACACCATGACCAAGTGGATTCCCGCCGCCCTCGCGGCCACCCTCGCCCTCGCGACGGGCAGCGCGCTGGCCCAGACAAAGCTGCTTTTCAGTACCTTCTTCCCGCCGCAGCATCCGCTGGTCAAGCAGGTGCTACAGCCCTGGGCCGCCAGCGTGCAGCAGGCCACCGGCGGCAGCGTCGTCGTGGAGTTTTCGCCCACCAGCTTGGCGCCCCCGCCCGGGCAGCTGGACATGGTGACCAAGGGCATCGCCGACGTCACCGTGCAGTTCGCTGGCGTGGTGCCCAATCGCCTGACCAGCATCCTGATCACCGAAGTGCCCGGCCCGGTCTCCACCTCGGAGGCCATGTCGGTCGCCCTGTGGCGCACGAACGAAAAGTTCTTTGCCAAGGCCGACGAGCACAAGGGCGTGAAGCTGCTCTCGGTCTTTGCCCTACCGCCTCAGGGTTTCTATGGCACCCGTGACGAGCCGTTTGCGAGCGGCGAGCAGCTCAAGGGCGCGCGCATTGCCACCACCCCTGGCACCGCGGCGCGCGCCTACGGCGCGGTCACCTCCGGCGTGGTCGCCGGACCGGCAGCTCGCTATTTCGAGCTGGTGTCCAAAGGCATGGTGGACGCCTACGTTGCGGTCACGCCGCTGGACGTGATGGGCTTCAACCTTGCCCGCTACACCAAGACCGGCATGAGCTTGCCGGGTCTGGGTACCGCCGGCTCGTTCTCGCTGGTCATGAATGAAGCCAAGTGGAATGCACTCAAGCCTGCAGAGCAGGCGGCCATCACCAAGCTCAGTGGCGAAGCCTTCGCGCGCGGCATGTCTGCCATGGATACCGCGAACAAGGCCGCGATCAAGTCCCTGCAGGACCAGGGCGTGAAGTTCATCGACGCATCCCCTGGCCTGACCCAGGATCTGACCAAGGCCTTCGCCTTCCTGGAGAAAGAGTGGATCGCCGAGGTCGGCAAGCGTGGTGTTGATGGCGCAGCCGCTGCAGCCTTCTATCGCGCCGAGCAGAAACGCGCCGGAGCCGGCCAATGACCACACCCGCATCGCCGGCGGATCGCGCCAGCGGCGCGCTGGAGACGCTGGGCGGCCTGGCACTGTTTGCGATGATGGGGATCATCTTCGTAGACATCTTCGGTCGTTTCGTATTCCAGCGGCCGCTGACCGGCAGTGCCGACCTGGTGCAGGTGCTGCTCCTTCTGGCCGCCGGGTGCACCTTGCCCGCGGTGACCTGGCGCAGTGAGCACCTGAGCGTCAGCCTCTTCGACAATGCCCGTCCCTCGCTCTTTGAGCGAGTACGCCGCGCCCTCGTTGCCCTGCTGGTGGCTGCCACGTTCGCGGCGGTGACCTTTCTGCTGTGGCGATACGGCCAGGAAACCGCGGTCAATCAGGACGTGATCGGTTACCTGCGCCTGCCGGTGTCGCCGTTTGTGTACGCGTTGTCGGTCCTGTTCGCGATCGCCAGCCTGCTGTCCCTTGCGCTGGTCGGCCGCGCGATCCGCATGACGGGGGACACCCCCGCTGCCTCGCAGTCCCAGGGAGCCGCCCTTTGATCGCCGCGCTCCTTGGCTTTGTGGCGCTTTTCGTCTTGTGCTTTGCCGGCGTTCCCCTCGCGGTCGGCATGCTGGTGGTGGGTGGCGTGGGCTTTACCGCATACCGCGGCGTCGATGCAGCCTTCGGGGTCGTGGCGCAGCAGATCACCGACGCCTTCACCAGTCACGGCCTGTCGGTGATTCCGCTGTTCATCCTCATGGGGTCCTTCATTCACCGCGCCGGCCTCGCCGATGAATTGTTTGCCGCCGCCCGCGCCTGGCTGGGGCATTTCCGCGGTGGCATGGCGCACGCCACCATCGCCGCTTGCGGCGGCTTCTCCGCAGTCTGTGGCAGCTCGATCGCCACCGCCGCCACCATGGCGCGGGTGTCGCTGCCTCAGATGAAACGCTATGGCTATGACGACGGCTTTGCCTGTGGCACCGTGGCCGCGGGCGGTACCCTGGGGATCCTGATTCCACCCAGCGTGCCCTTCGTCATCTACGGCATCCTGACCGAGACCGATATCACCAAGCTGTTCATGGCCGGCCTGCTGCCGGGCCTGTTGCTGGCGGTCATGTACATGTTCACCGCCTGGACGGTGGTGCGCTTGCGCCCCTCCACCGGACAGCCTGCCCAGAAGATGTCGATCGGCGAGCGTGTCCAGGCGCTCGGACGTACCTGGGCGGTCCTGGCGCTGTTCTTCGGCGTGTTGGGCGGCATGTACTTCGGGGTGTTCACGCCCACCGAGGGAGCCGGTGTGGGCGCTGCTGGCGCCTTCCTGTTCATGGTGATGCGCGGCAAAGCCCGGCCGGCCATCGTGCGCTCGGCGCTGATCGAAGCCGCGCGCACCACCGCCGCCTTGCTGGCGGTCACGGCAGCGGCGATGGTGTTCAACAACTTCCTGACCATCGCAGGCCTGACCAACACGCTGGTCGCCTGGGTGCAGAGCCTGAACGTGTCACCCATGGGCGTGATCCTGGCCATCTGCCTGATCTACGTGGTACTGGGCTGCATCTTTGACAGCCTGGCTGCCATGTTCCTCACGGTGCCTGTGTTTTTCCCGCTGATCATGAGCCTGGGTCTGGACCCAATCTGGTTCGGCGTGCTGGTGGTGATCGTGGTCGAACTGGGCTTGATCACGCCGCCTGTGGGCATGAACGTGTTCATCGTCAAGGCGCTGGTGCCCGAGGTGAGTATGTGGCGCGTCTTCGCCGGCGTGGCCCCGTTTGTCGCGGCCAACGTGGCGTGCCTGGGCCTTGTGATCGCCTTCCCGGCCATCGCGACGCTGTTGCCGAGTTTTGTGAAGTAAGCCTGTGGCTGGAGTGCTCCCCATGAAGGGTCAATGGATCGAGATTCCCGCCGCCGACGGCGGCAAGTTCCGGGCTTACCTGAGCCTGCCGCGCCAGGGCAGTGGCCCTGGCCTCGTGTTGTGTCAGGAAATCTTCGGCGTCAACGACGGGATACGCGCGCTGGCCGACCTATTCGCCCAGGAAGGCTATGTCGTACTCGCGCCCGACCTGTTCTGGCGCCAGCAGCCTGGCCTGGAATTGGGCGAAGCAGACTTTCAGCAGGCGATGGCGGTGGCCCAGCGCTTCGATCCCAGGCTGGGCGTCCAGGATATCTCGGCGTGCGCCGACGCCTTGCGCGCCCACCCGATGTGCAAGGGCCGCATCGGGGTGATGGGTCACTGTCTGGGGGGGCGTCTGGCGGTGCTCACGGCTGCCGCTGGCGTGGTCGATTGCGCGGTCAGCTACTACGGTGTGGCCATCGATACGGTGCTGGCTCAGGTTGGCGAGGTGAAGGTGCCGATGGTCCTGCACTTCGCCGGTGACGACAAGCTGGTCAAGCCCGAAGCCGTAGAGACGATCCGTCGCCACTTCGCGGGGCGCGACGATGTGCAGATTCACGTCTACCCGGGCGTCGATCATGCCTTCGCCAACCCAGCCCGATCGAGCTACAACAAGCAGGCGAGCGACATGGCGCACACGCGCACCCTGGCCTTGCTGCGCCACCAGATGGGGCCGCACTACGACCTCAATGCACTGTGGGAAGGCCATCGCGCCTGCGAGTTCGATATCCGCGACGCCGACGCCACCATGGAGACGATGGTCGACGAGCCTTACGTCAATCACATCCCGACCATGACCGGCGGCTATGGCCGCGAGCTGCTGCGCCGCTTCTACCGCGATCACTTCATTCCGAAGTCGTCCAAGAGCACGCGCGCCATTCCCATCTCGCGTACGTTGGGCGTGGACCGTGTGGTCAACGAGGTGCTTTTTTGCTTTACCCACGATTGCGAGATCGACTGGATGCTTCCGGGTGTGCCGCCCACCGGCAAGTACGTCGAGGTCGGCCTGGTGGGCATCATCACTTTCCGGGGCGACAAGCTGATGCACGAGCACATTTACTGGGACCAAGCCTCGGTGCTGGTGCAGATCGGCCTGCTCGATCCCTCGGGCCTGCCGGTGCTGGGAGTCGAGTCCGCCCGCAAGCTGCTCGATCCGAGCCTGCCGTCCAACACGCTGATTCCCGGATGGACGGAGCCCGCTCGTGGCTGATCGACTCACCGGCGCGGTGGTGCTGCTCACCGGCGCGAGCGGCGGCATCGGCGCAGCACTGATAAAGGACCTGCTGGATGCGGGCGCCTCCGAGATCATCTGTGCGAGCCGCAGCCCGGTGACTGCAGCGACCGGTGTGACGCCCGAGGTGGTCGATGTGACGGATGCCGCCAGCGTGCAGGCGCTGGCGGCGCGCTGCGCCAGCCGAGTTTCAGTGGTGATCCACTGCGCCGGCATCAACGCCAACCAGCGTTTGTTCACGCCCGGCTTCGAGGCGTCGGCGCGCCGCGAGATGGAGACCAACTACTTCGGACTGCTGCATGTCGCCTCCGCTTTCGCGCCCGCCCTGCAGGCGCGCGGCAGCGGCCTGTTCGTGCACCTGCTGACGTTCCTGAGCCACGTCAACCTGCCGCTCATGGCCGGCTACTGCGCCAGCAAGGCGGCCGCCCATTCCATCACGCAGGCCCTGCGCGCCGAATTGCGACGCAGCGGCGTGCAGGTGTGCGGCGTCTACCCGGCGGTTGTGGATACGGCGATGAGCCAGCACATTCCTGGCCCCAAGCTGGCGCCTGGCGACCTCGCACAAGCCATCGTCCAGGCGATCAGGTCTGGTGCCGACACCCTCTATCCCGGCGCCGCTGCAGGCGCCTATCAACAGTACCTGGACGACCCGCAGACGATCGAAGCCCGGATGGCATCGCGGCTGCCCTGAGAGAGCAATTCATGACCCAGCAAACCGTTCGCGTCAATGGCTGCGACTTTCGTGTGGAGGTGAGGGGTGAGGGCCCGCCGATGGTCTTTGTCCACGGCGAGATCCATGGCATGGACTACTGGGAATACCAAATCGAGGAATTCTCAAAAAGCTTTCGTTGTCTGATTTACGACCGTCGTGGTCATGCGGGCACGCCCGCGACGTCCTTCGGCTACTCGGTGAGCAACCAGTCACGCGACCTGCGCGACTTGCTGGATCACTTCGGCATGGAGCGCCCGATCGTGGTGGCACTGGCCTTCGGCACCACCATCGCGGCGCAATTCGCGATCGATCATCCCCAGCGTGTGCGCGGTATGGTCATTGCTGCCTGGAGCGAGATGCACGATGCGCGCTCCTACCTGGAGCGCTGGGAGCAATCGGGCGTGCGCGCGGCCCAGGCCGTCGACGCTGGCGGGCGCGAAGCCCTGGTGCAGCTGCTGCGTGTCGAGGGCGGCACCACCATGTTCAAGGTCATACCGCCAGTTGGATCGCCGCTGCGGGAAAAGGCGATCCAGCTGCTGGCGAGCCATCCCGCCGACGAATACCGCCGCGGCATGCTGGAGATGGCGTCCTCCGTTCCGGAGCTGATTCCCCGATTCAGCGAGCTGGATCTGCAGGTGCTGGGTCTGTGCGGCGCCGACGATCCCTTCCCCGATCAGCCCCAGTACCTGGCCCGTATGCGCGGCTTCAAGGAAGTGGCGCCGATTCCCGGTGCGGGTCGTTTCGTACACTGGGAAGCAGCGCGGGCGTTCAACGACCGGGTCACCGAATTCATCAAGGAGCGCCTGTGACAGATGCCACCCGCTTTGATGCCTACCGCGAAAACGTGGCGGGTCGCGCCAACGTCGAGGACACGCCCGAACTGGTGCGGTACTACAAGGACCTCGAGCAGTTCGAGGCCGGCGCTCTCTGGACGGTCGCCAACAAGATCGAGCCCTGGGAGCCGGCCTCGGCGTCAGTGCCGGTCCTCTGGCGCTTTCGCGATCTGCGCGAGCACGTGCTGCGATCAGTCGCCTTGGTCACGCCCGAGAAGGCCGGTCGGCGCGTCATCTACCTGAACAATCCCGGTCGCCGCGACGTCTCGGCTGCCGTAGGCTGGCTGTACTCGGGCCTGCAGGTGATGCACCCTGGGGAGTGCGCCTCGACGCACCGACATTCGGCCTCGGCGCTGCGTTTCATCATGGAAGGCAGCGGCGCCTATACGATCGTCGATGGCCACAAGATGACCCTGGGTGCCAACGACTTCGTGCTCACGCCCAATGGCACCTGGCATGAACATGGCGTCGAGTCCTCGGGCACGCCTTGCATTTGGCAGGACGGACTGGACATTCCTTTCGTCAATGCCTTGGAGGCCAATTTCTACGAGGTGCACCCCGACCTGCATCAGCAGGTGGCCTACCCCGTCGACGACTCCACCCAATCCTGGTCAGGCACCGCCTTGTTGCCGCACGGACAGGGCTGGAGCAAGCCCTACTCGCCGCTGTTCAAATATGAATGGGGCCCCACCTACGAATCCCTGAAGCGGCTGGCCAGCGTGAGCGAAGGGTCGCCCTTCGACGGCGTCCTCATGCACTACGTGAACCCGATGACTGGAGGCCCGGTGATGCCCACCATCGGAGCCAGCATGCAGATGCTTCGGGCGGGCGAGCACACTCAGGCGCACCGACATACGGGCAGCTACCTGTACCAGGTCGCCAAGGGCGAGGGCTTTTCCATCATCAACGGCCGGCGCTTTGATTGGCGCGAGCGCGATATCTTCTGCGTTCCCTCCTGGGCCTGGCACGAGCATGCCAACAGCCAGGCCAGCGATGATGCCTGCCTGTTCTGCTTTAGCGACCTGCCAGTGATGAAGGCCCTGAGCCTCTACCGCGAAGAAGCGCTGACGGGCAACGGTGGTCATCAGACGATCCTCTCCTCCTGAACTTTCAACGGGTTTTATTCCATGCGTTTAGTCACTTTCCGATCCAGTGTTGTCGATGCTGCCCGCCTGGGCGTGGTTCAGGGCGAGGAAATCGTCGACGTGCAACGACTGGCAGCCGCGCGCGGCGATTGTCTGCCCGCCTCCATGCTCGAGCTCATTGATATGGGTCCGTCGGGTCTGGCGGCGCTCAAGCGCCTGCTGGCCGACTGCAAGGGCGTATGGCCGGCCGGCACCTCGGTCCCGGCGGTGAATGTGCGGCTGCTCGCGCCTATTCCCCGTCCGCGCAAGAACATCTTCGGCATCGGCCTGAACTACGTGGAGCATGTGGCCGAATCGAGCCGCACGTTGGACACGTCCAAGGACCTGCCCAAGCAGCCGGTGATCTTCTCCAAGCCGCCGACCTGCGTGATCGGCCCGGGCGATGCGATTCATCACAACGCCAAGATCACCCAGCAACTTGACTGGGAAGTCGAGCTTGCCGCCGTCATCGGGCGCCGCGCCAGCCGCGTGTCGGTCGACACCGCCTTGCAGTACGTCTTCGGCTACAGCGTCATGATCGATGTGAGCGCGCGTGACTGTCGTCGCGCTGGCCAGTGGATCTACTCCAAGGGCATGGACACCTACGGCCCCTTTGGCCCGTGCATCGTCACCGCCGATGAAATCCCCGATCCGCAGACCCTGGACCTGTGGCTCACCGTCAATGGCGAGATCAAGCAGAAGTCCAACACCCGCCACATGCTGTTCAAGGTGGATCACCTGATCGCCGACATCAGTGCCGGCATCACCCTGGAGCCGGGCGACATCATCGCCACCGGCACGCCTGAAGGCGTGGGCGCCGGACGCTCGCCCCAGGAGTGGCTCAAGCCCGGTGATGTGGTGGTCGCCGCGGTCGAGAAGATCGGCGAGATCCGCCATCCCGTCGTGGCCGTCTGACCCCCTACGTAACGGAGCCTTCCTTCATGTTGAACCTTCCCCAGTTCAAGGTCGCCGCGGTTCAGGCCGCGCCGGTGTTTCTGGACACTCTGGCCACCATTGACAAGGCCTGCCGCCTCATCCGCGAAGCGGCCGGCCAGGGCGCCTCGCTCGTGGTGTTCCCCGAAGTGTTCGTGCCCGCGTATCCGTACTGGAGCTGGGTGGGCAACCCTGTGGCCGCGAGCCCCTGGTTCCAGAAGCTGTGCGAAGCGGCAGTGGAAGTGCCCGGGCCCGAGATCGCCCGCGTGGCACAGACCGCGCGCGATTGTGGTGTGTATGTGGCAATTGGCATCAACGAGCGCGCCGCGCGCAGCGTCAGCCTCTTGTACAACACGCTCCTTTTCATCGGCCCCGATGGTGCCTTGCTGGGACGTCACCGAAAACTCATGCCCACCTGGGCGGAGAAGCTGAGCTGGGCACCTGGCGATGGCGCCGGTCTGAGGGTGCATCACACCCGGGTAGGTCCGGTGGGCATGCTCGCCTGCGGCGAGAACACCAACACGCTCGCCCGTTTTTCGCTTCTGGCGCAGGGCGAACTCGTGCACCTGGCCAGCTACATCGCGCTGCCGGTGGCGCCACCTGACTACGACATGGCCGAGGCGATCAAGCTGCGCGCCATGGCGCACTCCTTCGAGGGCAAGGTCTACACCGTGGTGTCGTGTTCGACGATCTCGGCCGAGATCGTCGAACAGATGGACGCGGCCTTTCCCGGTTCGCGCGCCCAGCTGGCTCGCAAGAACAGCGCCTTCTCCGGCGTTATCGGTCCCGACGGGCGCCTGGTGGGCCAGCCTCTCATCGACGATGAAGGCATCGTCTATGCCGACATTGATCTGGCGCGCTGTATTCAGCCGCGCCAAATGCACGACATCACTGGCAACTACAACCGTTTCGATGTCTTTGACCTGAAGGTTGACCGCCGTGGGCTGCAAGCGGCCACGTTCTCCGACGATGGCGCGATGGGGGGGCAGGTCCTGCCCGACCTGCTGGCCGCGGCCGACCCCCATGCCCCGAACGCCACACGCGCCTGATGCCCCGATCTCCTGAATGACCTGAGACATGACCCGAGCCACCGCCTATCGAATCGGCCAGATCGTGCCGTCGTCCAACACCACGATGGAGACGGAGATCCCGGCCATGCTGCTGGCGCGCCAGGCGATCCGCCCTGAGCGTTTCACCTTCCACTCCAGCCGCATGCGTATGAAGAAAGTGGTGAAGGAAGAACTCGAGGCGATGGACCGTGACAGCGACCGCTGCGCCGCCGAACTGAGCGACGCGCGCGTCGATGTCCTGGGCTACGCCTGTCTGGTGGCCATCATGAGTATGGGTCTAGGCTATCACCGCCAGTCCGAGCAGCGCCTGCACCAGCGCACGATCGAGAATCAGGCCCCGGCGCCCGTGGTCACCAGCGCCGGCGCGCTCGTGCAAGGTCTGCAGGCACTCGGCGCCAAGCGTATCGTGGTGGTGTGCCCCTACCTCAAGCCCCTGACGCAGCTGGTGGTCGATTACCTGGCGGCCGAGGGATTCGAGGTGCTCGATTTCGTTGCGCTCGAGATCCCGGACAACCTCGAGGTGGGGCGCCATGATCCGCAGCGTCTGCTCGAGATCTACAAGCGCTTGAACCGCCAGGGCGCCGATGCCATCGTGCTGTCAGCCTGTGTCCAAATGCCCTCGCTGCCCGTCATCGCGCGGGTCGAGGCCGAAGTGGGTATTCCGGTCGTCTCGGCCGCCGTGTGCACCACCTACATGATGCTCAAGCAACTGGGCCTGGAAACCGTGGTGCCGGACGCGGGCGCCTTACTTAGTGGCAAATACTGAGGCCCCAAGCCCGTGGGAGGCAGGTCGCACGGTGGCGCGCTCCACCCAGCGGCAGGGCACGGGTTCCTGCGGGGGCAGGCGTGTGCCGGGGGGCTGTCCGATACGGGCCAGCAGCATGTCCACGGTGCGTTCGACCATGGCCTCGACGTCTTGCGCCATGGTGCTCAGGCGGTAAGCGCCCCAGGCGGCCTGGGGCACGTCGTCAAAGCCTACTACGCTCACGTCCTGCGGCACGCGCAGGCCCAGTTCTTCGCGCAGCACGTCCAGCGCGGCGAAGGCCATGTGGTCGTTGGCTACAAACAATGCGTCGGGCCTGCTGGCCGCGGCTCGGCCCTTGAACAGCCGGCGTGTGGCTGCGGCCGCCGCCTCGAAGTCGTAGTGGCCCAACGCGCGCGCGAACAGCGGCTGGCCGGCGGCCTGCAGCGCCTCGAGCAGGCCCTGCTCGCGCTCGCGGCTGGTGGAGGCGTCCTCCAGGCCGGCCAGGAAGGCGATGCGTCGGTGGCCGCGCGCCAGCAAGAGGCGGCCAATCTCTCGCCCGCCCGCCACGTTGTCGGAGATGACGGCGCTGACGGTGTCGTGCCCGCGCGGGCCCAGGGTGCTGCGGCGGTTGATCTGCACCACGGGCACGCCGATGTCGCGGCAGCGTGCGGTCATCGCGCTGGACAGCGTGGCCGAGGCCAGCACGATGCCGTCGACCTGGTACTGCAGGATATCGTCCATCACCGAGTCCGCGCCGTCGGCCTCGGCGATGAACATCAGCACGTGGTAGCCGCGACGCTGCAATTGCTGCGACAGGCGCTCGATCACCTGCGGGTAGAACTGGTTCTCCAGGCAGCGCATCACCAGAGCCACGATGAAGCTGCGCCGGGTGGACAGGCTGCGGGCGATCGCGTTGGGCCGGTAGCCCAGGGTTCGTGCTGCCGCCAGCACCTTCTCGCGGGTGGCCGGGGCTACGCTGGCGCCCTCGGTGAAGGCGCGGCTCACGGCCGATTGAGACACCTGGGCCAGGTGCGCGACGTCCTGGGCGGTGGGCCCGGACTTCATGCGGCGGTCCAGCCCCCGTCGAGCATGAGGGCGCTGCCGGTCACCAGGCTGGAGGCGTCGCTGGCCAGGAAGACCACCGCACCGCCGATCTCCTCCAACTGCCCGAGCCGCCCCAGCGCGGAACGCTCGAGCGTCCATTCGCGAAACGCGGTGTCGGCAAACATCGGGCGCGTCATCTCGGTTTCAAGGAAAGTCGGGCACAGCGTGTTGACGCGGATGTTCTGGCGTCCCAGCTCCCAGGCCAGGGCCTTGGTGAAGCCTTCGAGCGCGTGCTTGGTGGCGCAATAGAGCGTGCGACGCGGCCCGCCCACATGCCCCATCTGCGAGGACACGTTGATGACGGAGCCAGGCAGGCCGGCGGCGGTCAGGGCGCGGGTGACGACGCGGCACACGTAAAAGGCCGCCTTCACATTGAGGTCGAGGATCGCGTCGATGTCCTCGTCGGGTGTGTCCGCCAGGGGACGCGGGCGGTTCGTGCCGGCGTTGTTCACCAGCACCTGGAACGGCCCACGCCCGGCCAGCGCGGCGTCGACGGCCGCGGAATCGGTCACGTCCAGCACCAGCGCATGGCAGCGTCCGCCGCGCGCACGGATCGCGGCGCAGGCCGCCTCCAGGTCCGCCGCGTGGCGGGCCACCAGGGTGACTTCGGCACCGGCATCGGCCAGGGCGGCCGCGGCGGCCAGGCCGATGCCGCGGCTCGCGCCCGTCACCAGGGCCTGCCGGCCGTCGAGCCGGAATTGCGGGGGCGCGGGCAGCACCGCGGGCATCATCAGTCGCCCGCCGCCACCGGCTGGTACCAGGGCAGGTCGGGCCGTCCGCCGTAGCGGCGCACTCGCAGGTTGGCCTGCTCGCCGTGGCCGGCGAAGTTTTCCATGTGGCACAGGCGCGAGCAGTACGCGCCCATGAGCGCGCTGGCCTCGTCGGTCAGCACCCGCTGGTAGGTGCAGGTCTTGAGGAACTTGCCCACCCACAGGCCACCGGTGTAGCGGGCGTTGCGGTTGGTCGGCAGCGTGTGGTTGGTGCCGATCACCTTGTCACCGAAGCTCACGTTGGTGCGCGGCCCGAGGAACAGCGCGCCGAAATTGGTCATGTGGCGCAGGAAGTGGTCGGGGTCGCGCGTCAGCACCTGCACGTGCTCAAAGGCCAGCTCGTCGGCCTTGGCCACCATTTCTTCCAGCGTGTCGCACACGATCACCTCGCCGTAGTCGGCCCAGCTGCGCTCGGCGATGGCGGCCGTCGGCAGGATGGTCAGCTGCCGCTCGACCTCGACCATCGTGGCGCGGGCCAGGGCCTCGCTGGTGGTCAGAAGCACCGCGGGCGAGGTCGGGCCGTGCTCGGCCTGGCCCAGCAGGTCGACCGCGCACATCTCGGCGTCCACGCTGTCGTCGGCGATGACCAGGGTTTCGGTCGGGCCGGCGAACAGGTCGATGCCGACCCGGCCATAGAGTTGGCGCTTGGCCTCTGCCACGAACATATTGCCCGGCCCGACCAGCATGTCCACCGGCGCGAGGGAGGGCGTGCCGATGGCCATGGCGACCACCGCCTGCACGCCGCCGAGCACCAGGATCTCGTCGGCGCCGGCCATGTCCATCGCGGTCACGATGGCCGGATGCGCCGCGCCCTGGAACGGTGGGGCCGTGGAGACGACGCGCGGCACACCCGCGACCTTGGCCGTCAGCACGCTCATGTGGGCGGAAGCCAGCAGCGGGTACTTGCCGCCCGGGATGTAGCAGCCCACCGCATTGACCGGGATGTGCCGGTGGCCGAGCACCACGCCGGGGTGGGTCTCGACCTCCACGTCCTTCATGGAGTCACGCTGGATCTGCGCGAAATTGCGGATCTGCGTCTGCGCGAAGGCGATGTCCTCGATCTCGCGTGCCGACAGCTGGCGGCGCGCGGCTTCGATCTCGGCGCGCGAGAGGCGGAAGTCCGCCGGGTCCCAGTTGTCGAAGCGGCGGCTGTACTCGAGCACCGCCTCGTCGCCGCGCTGCTCGATGTCCCGGATGATGGATTCGACGGTGGAACGGACCTTGGCATCGTCCTCGGCGCGGACCTGGGCGTCCTTGCCACGTTTGAGGTATCTGATCATGGGCGGGGCTCCTGAAAAAGGGGGCGGAGCACGCAGGACAGCCGCGTGCATGCGTATGCATGATCGGACCTTGCAAGCGTATGCAAACAGGGATATCCCTAGGCAATGGCAGCGCACAGTTAAAATCGCCCTCGCTCAAGAAGCGCTGCAGCGGCCCGGACCGGCCGTCAGGCTTGAGAAGTCCCAACTGCGCTTACCTCTCAGTTCCCGCCGGATGGCCGGCCAACCCGCAAGCAGGTGAGTGATGCATCCCGACACCCGTTCCCCGTCCGAGGCCGCCTTGCCGCCCGTGCCGCCCATGCGTCTGGCCGGCCTGGAGCCCGTCGCCATCGGCGCGGATGCCCTGTTCGTCAACATCGGTGAGCGCACCAACGTCACCGGCTCCAAGGCCTTTGCCCGCCTGATCCTGGCCGGCGAGTACGAGCAGGCCCTGGCCGTGGCGCGCCAGCAGGTGGAAAACGGCGCGCAGATCATCGACATCAACATGGACGAGGCCATGCTCGATAGCCAGGCGGCCATGGTGCG
>JBEEIS010000051.1:0-9730 GCA_041169755.1 Pseudomonadota bacterium
CTGGTAACGCGGGTCATGGCACGCGTGGTCGGGTCCTGCACTACTCGCTGCCCTGGGGACACTGGCTGCTGTCTCTGAATGCCAGCCAGCAGGATTACCGTCAGGTCGTGGCGGGCGCCACCCAGGCCTATGTCTACCGAGGCGAGACACGCCAGCAGGACCTGCGCCTGTCGCGCCTCTTCCATCGCGATGCGGTGAGCAAGACCCACCTGTCCCTTCGAGGGTGGAGCCGTCATTCGGGCAACTTCATCGACGATACCGAGATCGAGGTCCAGAAGCGGCGTACCGCCGGCTGGGAACTCGGTGCGCAGCACCAACGTGTGCTGGGCGCTGCGGCCCTGAGTTTGGGACTGGCGTACCGGCGAGGCACAGGGGCCCTACAGGCCCTGGCCGCGCCCGAAGAAGCCTTTGGCGAAGGCGTATCACGCCCGCGCATTCTTGCGGGCGACCTGGCCTGGAGCCTGCCGCTGGGGACAGGCCCCTCGAGCATCCGGTACGCGGTGAGTGCAAACGCACAATGGACCCAGCAGGTGCTGGTGGCGCAGGATCGCTTTGCCATCGGCGGCAGGTACACGGTACGCGGCTTCGATGGCGAGACCACGCTGTCGGCCGCGCGTGGCCGATGGTTTCGACAGGAGCTGCAGGGGGCCTTGGGTGGCAGCGGGCAGACCCTCTATCTGGGCCTGGACCATGGCGAGGTCGGTGGCGCCGCCAGCGACACCCTGGTCGGCACCCGCCTGACCGGAGGGGTGATCGGCGTACGGGGCGGGCTACGCAACGCCAGCTGGGATCTCTTCGCCGGGCGTCCCCTCAAGAAGCCCGAGGGGTTGCAGACTGCCCGCCGGACGGCCGGGTTCAGCGTGCAGCTGACGTTCTGAAAAAGGGGGAGGCGGCCTAGCGAACGCGCCCCCTGGGCGTCACACGCTGAAGAACCCCTTCAACTTATCCGCCCAGCTCTCCTCGCTGGGAGAGTGCTTGCCCCCGCCCTTCTTCAGCGACTCATCGAGCTCCTTCATCAGCTTGCGCTGGTGCTCGGACAGCTTCACCGGCACCTCCACGCTGATGTGGCAGTACAGATCGCCCGGGTAGCTTGAGCGCACACCCTTGATGCCTTTGCCACGCAGGCGGAACTGCTTGCCGTGCTGCGTGCCTTCGGGGATGTCGATCGCGGCTTTTCCCGCCAGCGTCGGCACCTCGATCTCGCCACCCAGCGCAGCCCGCATGATGCTGACCGGTACCACGCAGTGCAGGTCGTCGCCATCGCGCTCGAAGAGGTCGTGTTTCTTCAGGCGGATCTCGATGTAGAGGTCGCCCGGTGGGCCACCGTTCATGCCGGGCTCGCCGTTGCCGGCACTGCGGATCCGCATGCCGTCGTCGATGCCGGCGGGGATCTTCACTTCCAGCGTCTTTTGCTTCTTGATCTTGCCCTGGCCCAGGCAGGCGGTACAGGGTTCGGGAATGATCTTGCCGGTGCCGCGGCACTGGGGGCAGGTCTGTTGCACGCTGAAGAAGCCCTGGCGCATCTGCACCGCGCCCTGGCCCTGACAGGTGGTACAGGTCTTGGCCTGGGTGCCCGGGCGTGCGCCGCTGCCGTGGCAGGTGTCGCACGCGTCCCAGGTGGGAATGCGGATCTGTGCTTCCTTGCCGGCCGCTGCTTCTTCGAGGGTGACCTCCATGGCGTAGGACAGGTCGCCGCCGCGATAGACCTGGCGTCCGCCGCCGCCACCACGTCCGCCGCGGCTCTGGCCGAAGATGTCGCCGAAGATGTCTCCGAAGGCCTCGGCAAAACCACCAAACCCCTCCTGGCCCGGGCCGCCGCCCCCGCGCATATTGGGATCGACACCAGCGTGGCCGTACTGGTCGTAGGCTGCGCGCTTGTCGGCGTCGGACAGCATCTCGTAGGCCTCCTTGGCCTCCTTGAACTTGACCTCGGCGTCCTTGCCGGCTTCACCCTGGTTGCGGTCAGGGTGGTACTTCATCGCCAGTTTGCGATAGGACTTCTTGATCTCTTCGTCCGAGGCGTTCTTGGGAACGCCCAGGACTTCGTAGTAATCGCGTTTTGTTGCCATGTTCTTGTGTCAACCCCTACAGCAAAAAAGCCGCGTGGACCTTCCCGCAAGGGGAGCCGGTCCAACGCGGCGTGCCGGTGCGCCGTGGCGCTCCGCGATCAGCCTTTCTTGACCTCTTTCACTTCGGCATCGACCACATTGTCGTCTGCCGGCTTGGCGCCCCCCGCCCCACCTTGGCCGGCGTCCTGCCCCGAAGCGGTACCCGCAGCCTGGGCCGCTTGCGCCGCCTGCATGTCGGCGTACATCTTCTCGCCGAGCTTCTGGCTCACCGCCAAGAGGGCGTTGGTCTTTTCCTCGATGCGAGCCTTGTCTTCGGTGGCCAGGGCTTCCTCGACCTCCTTGATGCCCGCTTCGATCTTCTCTTTCTCGCCGGCCTCGAGCTTGTCGCCGTATTCGGTGAGGCTCTTGCGCACGCTGTGCACCAGCGTCTCGCCCTGGTTGCGGGCCTGCACGAGCTCGAGCTTCTTCTTGTCCTCGGCGGCGTTGAGCTCGGCATCCTTCACCATCTTCTGGATCTCGTCCTCGGACAGGCCCGAGTTGGCCTTGATGGTGATCTTGTTCTCCTTGCCGGTGCCCTTGTCCTTGGCACCCACATGCAGGATGCCGTTGGCGTCGATGTCAAAGCTCACCTCGATCTGGGGCAGGCCGCGCGGCGCCGGCGGGATGCCCTCGAGGTTGAACTCGCCCAGGAGCTTGTTGCCTGCGGCGATCTCGCGCTCGCCCTGGAAGACCTTGATGGTCACCGCCGGCTGGTTGTCGTCGGCAGTGGAGAAGGTCTGGGCGAACTTGGTCGGGATCGTGGTGTTCTTGGAGATCATCTTGGTCATGACGCCGCCCAGGGTCTCGATGCCCAGGGACAGGGGGGTCACGTCCAGCAGCAGGACGTCCTTGCGGTCGCCCCCGAGCACCTGGCCCTGAATGGCGGCGCCCACGGCCACGGCCTCGTCGGGGTTGACGTCCTTGCGCGGCTCCTTGCCGAAGAACTCCTTGACCTTGTCCTGCACCTTGGGCATGCGGGTCATGCCGCCTACCAGGATCACGTCATGGATGTCGGACACGCTCACGCCGGCATCCTTGATGGCGGTGCGGCAGGGGGCGATGGTGCGCTCGATCAGCTCGTCGACCAGGCTCTCGAGCTTGGCGCGCGTGAGCTTGAGGTTCAGGTGCTTGGGGCCCGAGGCATCGGCCGTGATGTACGGCAGGTTCACGTCCGTCTGAGAGCTGTTAGACAGTTCGATCTTGGCTTTCTCGGCGGCCTCTTTCAGGCGCTGCAGGGCCAGGACGTCCTTGGACAAGTCGACGCCTTGTTCCTTTTTGAACTCCGCGATGATGTAGTCAATGATGCGCTGGTCGAAGTCCTCGCCACCCAGGAAGGTGTCGCCGTTGGTGGACAGCACTTCGAACTGCTTCTCGCCGTCGACGTCGGCGATCTCGATGATGGACACGTCAAAGGTGCCGCCGCCCAGGTCATACACCGCGATCTTGCGGTCGCCCTTCTCCTGCTTGTCCAGGCCGAAGGCCAGGGCTGCTGCAGTGGGCTCGTTGATGATGCGCTTGACCTCCAGGCCCGCGATGCGGCCGGCGTCCTTGGTGGCCTGGCGCTGGGCGTCGTTGAAGTAGGCCGGCACGGTGATCACCGCTTCGGTGACAGCCTCGCCCAGGTAGTCCTCGGCGGTCTTCTTCATCTTGCGCAGCACCTCGGCGCTGATCTGCGGGGGGGCCAGTTTCTTGCCACGCACGCCAACCCAGGCGTCGCCGTTGTCGGCCTGCGCGATCTCGTAGGGCATCAGGTGGATGTCCTTCTGGACTTCCTTTTCCTGGAACTTGCGGCCGATCAGGCGCTTGACGGCGTAGAGGGTGTTCTTGGGGTTGGTGACGGCCTGGCGCTTGGCCGAGGCGCCGACGAGGATCTCGCCGTCTTCCTGGTAGGCGACGATGGACGGCGTGGTACGGGCGCCTTCGCTGTTCTCGATGACCTTGGGGGTGTTGCCCTCCATGACCGAGACGCACGAGTTGGTGGTGCCCAGGTCGATGCCGATGATCTTGCCCATGTCTGTTCTCCTAAAGGGTTGGCCGCGTGGCCGATTCAGTGATCTTGGAAGCTAGTTGCGGCCCGGCCAGGCAGTTTCAAGCCCGGGGGCCGGCAGGACGCGAGCTCGGTTTATTGGGGGGCTGCGACGGTGACCAGGGCGGGGCGCAACACGCGCTCGGCGATGGAGTAACCCTTTTGCAGCACAGTCACCACGGTGTTGGGTTCCTGCTGGCTACCCTCGGGGCGGGGCACCATGGAGATGGCCTGGTGCTGGTGCGGGTCGAACTTGGTGCCCGCGGCCGGCGCGATCTCGATCACCTTGTTTCGCTCCAGTGCGGATTTGAGCTGGCGCAGGGTGGCTTGAGCGCCTTCGCGGATCTGCTCCGGGGTGGCGTCCTGGATCGCCATGCCCGCCTCGAGGCTGTCGGCCACCGGCAGCAGGCTCTCGGCAAAGCTCTCGACGGCAAACTTGCGCGCCTTGGAGATTTCCTCCTCCGCCCGACGGCGGGTGTTCTGCATGTCCGCCTGGGCTCGCAGGTATTGCTCGGCCAGTTCGGCGTTCTTGGCCTGAAGTTCGGCCAGTTGGGCCTGCAGCTCGGTACCGGAATCAGCCGCAGGCGCGGCGGGCGCATCGCCGGCACGAACAGCGGCGGCCTCGGGGGCGGGGGTCGGATCTTGGGAGGTGTCGGACATGGTCGGCAGGGGGTTCTGGGGTGCGCGCAAAGACGCACCCGAAAGTATCTGTCCGGAGAAATGGGGACGGCGGGACGGATTTCAAGCCCGTCCGCCGTGCCGGTGACGGCCAGCCCGTGCGGGCCGGCGGGGCTCAGTCGGTCCCGAGCAGCTCGACGTCGAACTTCAGGGTGGCGTTCGGGGGGATCACGCCACCGGCGCCGCGTGCGCCGTAGCCCAGCTCGGGCGGGATGATCAGGGTGCGCTTGCCGCCCACCTTCATACCGGCCACGCCTTCGTCCCAGCCGCGGATCACCATGCCGGCGCCTAGCGAGAACTCGAAGGGATCGTTGCGGTCGAGGCTGGAGTCGAACTTCGCGCCCTGCTGGCCATCGTTAAACAGCCAGCCGGTGTAGTGCACCTGCACGTATTGGCCCGCGCTGGCGGTGGCGCCGTCACCGACGACGGTGTCTTCGTACTGGAGGCCGGAGGAGGTCTTGTTCATGGGGTGATTCCTTGAGAGGGCGCGCAAGTGTATCCACAAGTTATTTCCTGCGAGCCGGACCCGGCGCGCAGCGCGCGGCGGATACGAGCAGCTCGCCGACGTGCGAGGGTCACAGCCCATGCAACGCATGACGCGTCACGAGGCTCGGCGAGTGCATTGCAACCGCACACGATTTTTCAATTTCGCTCGACGCAGCCCCTTTCTCTTTGTCGATCGCTCACCTACATTGAAGACAGCCGCAGGCCGACGCGGACAGCGAGACACGCGGAGTCTCCTGCCATAGAGGCCGCGACGCATGACGACGGCAGTGCCTGTGCGTACTGTCGGCAATGCAGGCAAGGAGGTTTCATGGACGTGATTCGCAATTTCCTCGCGCGCTACGAGCAGACCCGCGAAGAGGAAATGTCGCTCGAGGACTATCTCGAGCTGTGCCGGCGGGATCCGCTGGTGTATGCCACCGCCGCAGAGCGCATGCTGGCCGCGATCGGCGAACCCGAAGTCATCGACACCCGCCACGACCTGCGGCTCTCGCGCATCTTCGGCAACAAGATGGTCCGCATCTACCCCGCCTTCAAGGACTTCTACGGACTCGAAGACCCCATCGAGCAGGTGGTGTCGTGCTTTCGCCATGCGGCGCAGGGGCTGGAGGAGAAAAAGCAGATCCTGTATCTCCTGGGGCCGGTGGGCGGCGGTAAATCGTCCATCGCCGAGCGACTGAAGTCGCTGATGGAGCAGATTCCCTTCTATGCCATCAAGGGCTCGCCGGTGAACGAGTCCCCGCTGGGCCTATTCAATAACGCCGAAGACGCGCCCCTGATGCAGCAGCAATACGGCATCGCGCCACGCTACCTGCAGCGGATCATGTCGCCCTGGGCGGTCAAGCGCCTGGAGGAGTTCGGCGGCGACGTTCGCAAGTTCCGGGTGGTCAAGCGCTATCCGAGCATCCTCAAGCAGATCGCGATTGCCAAGACCGAGCCCGGAGACGAAAACAACCAGGACATTTCTTCCCTCGTGGGCAAGATCGACATTCGCAAGCTCGAGAGCTATGCCCAGGATGATCCGGATGCCTACAGCTATTCGGGCGGTCTGTGCCTGGCCAATCAGGGCCTGCTGGAGTTCGTGGAGATGTTCAAGGCGCCGATCAAGGTGCTGCACCCGCTGCTTACCGCTACGCAGGAGGGCAACTTCAAGGGCACCGAGGGCTTTGGGGCGATTCCCTTCGATGGCATCGTGATGGCCCACTCCAACGAGAGCGAATGGAAGGCCTTTCGGAACAACAAGAACAACGAGGCGTTCCTGGATCGGATCTATATCGTGAAGGTGCCGTACTGCCTTCGGGTCACCGAGGAAGTGAAGATCTACGAGAAGCTGCTTCGCAATTCTTCGCTCAAGGATGCGGTCTGCGCACCGGGAACGCTGCGAATGATGGCGCAATTTGCGGTGCTCACTCGCCTGAAGGAGCCAGAGAACTCGAGCCTCTTTAGCAAGATGCAGGTCTACGATGGCGACAACCTCAAGGACACCGACCCCAAGGCCAAGAGCTACCAGGAGTACCGCGACTACGCGGGAGTGGACGAGGGGATGACCGGGATCTCCACACGTTTTGCGTTCAAGATCCTGTCCAAGGTTTTCAACTTTGATTCCAACGAGATTGCCGCCAACCCGGTGCACCTGATGTATGTGCTGGAGCAGCAGATCGAGCGCGAGCAGTTTGCCCCCGAGACCGAGCAGAAGTACATCGCCTACATCAAGGAGCACCTGTCAGCGCGCTATGCCGAGTTCATTGGCAAGGAAATCCAGACGGCCTACCTGGAGTCTTACTCCGAGTACGGCCAGAACATCTTCGACCGCTACGTGACCTACGCGGACTTCTGGATCCAGGATCAGGAGTACCGCGACACCGATACCGGAGAGAACTTCGACCGGGCGGCGCTCAACGCCGAACTCGAGAAGATCGAGAAGCCCGCCGGCCTGTCCAACCCCAAGGACTTTCGAAACGAGATCGTCAACTTCGTGCTGCGCGCTCGCGCCAACAACGCCGGCAAGAACCCGCTGTGGACCAGTTACGAGAAGCTGCGGACGGTGATCGAGAAGAAGATGTTCTCGAACACCGAGGACCTGCTGCCGGTGATCAGCTTCAATGCCAAGGCCAGCGCCGATGAACAGAAGAAGCACGAGGACTTCGTGAATCGGATGGTCGAGAAGGGCTATACGCACCGGCAGGTGCGCCTGCTGTGCGAGTGGTACCTGAGGGTTCGCAAGAGTTCGTGATGCACCAGATCATCGATCGCAGGCTGGCGGGCAAAAACAAGTCCATCGGCAACCGCGAGCGTTTCTTGCGCCGCTATCGCCAGGAGATTCGTGACGCAGTGCGCAAGGCGGTCGGCGACCGCAGCCTGCACGACATCCAGGAGGGCGCCGATATCACGTTGCCCCGGCGCGACGTGTCCGAGCCGGTGTTCCACCATGGCCCCGGGGGCACACGTGAGATCGTGCACCCGGGTAACCAGGAGTACGTCCGAGGTGACCGCATTGCACGGCCCTCGGGTGGCGGGGGTGGGTCGGGGCCGGGTGAGGCCTCGCCGGACGCGGGCGGCGAAGACGACTTTACCTTCCACATCACTCGGGAAGAGTTCATGAACTACTTCTTCGATGACCTGGCGCTGCCCCGCCTGCTGCGCACGCAGCTTCTGGCGGACGCACCGGAGTGGAAGTCGCGCCGCGCGGGTTTCGTTTCCGAGGGCAATCCAACCAGCCTCCATGTGGTGCGCTCCATGCGTGTGGCGCTGGGGCGGCGCATCGCCATGGGAGCGCCGGCCCGCCACGACTTGAAGGCGGCACAGGACCGTCTGGATCGTCTGCAGGGCCGTCCCGCCACGCTCGCGGGCGAGTTGGAGCAGGCGCGTGAGGAGGTGGCTGCCTTGCGCCGACGGGTGGCGCGCATCCCCTTCCTGGACCCGTTCGATCTGCGCTATCGCCACCGCGTGCGCGAGCCGATCCCGAACAGCAAGGCGGTGATGTTCTGCCTGATGGATGTCTCGGGCTCGATGGACGAGGCGCGCAAGGACCTGGCCAAACGCTTCTTCATCCTCCTGTACCTGTTTCTGTCGCGGCACTACCAGCAGACCGACGTGGTCTTCATCCGCCACCACACCCAGGCGGCCGAAGTGCCAGAGGACGAGTTCTTCCACGCCACCGAGAGCGGGGGCACCGTGGTGTCCAGCGCCTTGACCCTGATGCACGAGATCATCCGGGACCGCTATGCCGACCAGGCGTGGAACATCTATGGTGCCCAGGCATCCGACGGGGACAACTGGCAGCAGGACTCGGTGAAATGCCGCGAGCTGCTGCAGGCGCGTTTGCTGCCCCTCGTGCGTTATTTCGCCTATGTGCAGGTGGCCGACGAGGACCAGAACCTTTGGGAGGAATACAGCCGGGTGCGTGAGGTCCATCCCCACTTCGCCATGCAAAAGATCGTCACGCCTGCGCAGATCTTCCCGGTGTTTCGCGACCTCTTTCGCAAAAGCGCCGAAGGGGTCCCTGCATGATCGATCAGCCGCCGTCTCGAGAGGTCTCCACCGCGCCCAGCGGCGTGGCCTCGGCGCGTGGTTCTGTGCTTCCCAGTGGCTCGGACTGGTCCTTTGACCTGATCGACACCTACTTTGAGGCGATCGCCGAGGTGGCCCGCGACTTCGGTCTGGACACCTACCCGGTGCAGCTGGAGATGATCTCCGCCGAGCAGATGCTCGATGCCTATGCCTCGGTGGGCATGCCGGTGAACTACCGGCACTGGTCCTTCGGCAAGCAGTTCATTGCCAGCGAAAAGAACTACCGCCGTGGCCACATGGGGCTGGCCTACGAGATCGTCATCAACTCCGATCCCTGCATTGCCTACCTGATGGAGGAGAACACCCTGCCCATGCAGGCCCTGGTGATCGCGCATGCCTGCTTCGGTCACAACGCCTTCTTCAAGGGCAATTACCTGTTTCGGATGTGGACGGATGCAAGCTCGATCGTCGATTACCTTGTGTATGCCAAGGGCTACATCGCCGAGTGCGAAGAGCGCCATGGCGTGGACGTGGTGGAAGAAATCCTGGATGCCTGCCATGCCCTCATGAACTACGGGGTGGACCGCTATCGGCGGCCTCAAAAGATTTCGCTGGTGGAGGAGGAGACGCGCCGCAAGGAGCGTGAGGCTTACCTGCAGCAGCAGGTCAATGACCTGTGGCGCACCCTGCCCCCGGCCCCGGGCAAGCAGGCGCGCAAGGAGGCGCGGCGCTTTCCCGAGGAGCCGCAGGAGAACCTGCTGTATTTCATTGAAAAGAACGCGCCCCTGCTGGAGCCCTGGCAGCGGGAGGTGGTGCGCATTGTTCGCAAGATTGCCCAGTATTTCTATCCGCAGCGTCAGACCCAGGTGATGAACGAGGGCTGGGCCACGTTCTGGCACTACAC
>JBEEIS010000052.1:0-12368 GCA_041169755.1 Pseudomonadota bacterium
TATCCCAAGCACCGCCGCCGGTACACATGGAGATCGCCACGAACAGGCCGGTCACGATGGTGCCCATGAGCAATCCGCCCAGGGCCTTGGGCCCGAGCACCAGGCCCACCACGATCGGCACGACCACCGGCAACAGCGAGGGAATGATCATTTCCTTGATGGCGGCGGTAGTGAGCATGTCCACCGCCTTGCCGTATTCGGGCTTGCCGCTGCCGTCCATGATGCCCTTGATGTCGCGGAACTGCCTGCGCACTTCCACCACCACCGCACCGGCGGCACGGCCGACCGCTTCCATCGCCATGGCGCCGAACAGGTAGGGAATCAGGCCGCCGATGAACAGGCCGATGATCACCATCGGGTCGGACAGGTCGAAGCTGATCGCACGCCCGTAGCTTTCCAGTTTGTGGGTGTAGTCGGCAAACAGCACCAGTGCCGCCAAACCGGCCGAGCCGATGGCGTAGCCTTTGGTCACCGCCTTGGTGGTGTTGCCCACCGCGTCCAGCGGGTCGGTGATGTCACGCACCGAGGCCGGCAGCTCCGACATCTCGGCGATGCCGCCGGCGTTGTCGGTGATGGGGCCGTAGGCGTCCAGAGCGACCACGATGCCGGCCATGGACAGCATGGACGTCGCCGCAATCGCCACGCCATAGAGGCCCGCCAGGCCGTAGGCCGCAACGATGGCGGCGCACACGAACAGCACCGGCCAGGCGGTGGAACGCATGGACACGCCCAGGCCCGCGATGATGTTGGTGCCGTGGCCCGTGGTCGAGGCCTGCGCGATGTGACGCACCGGGGCGTACTGCGTGCCGGTGTAGTACTCGGTGATCCACACCAGCGCACCCGTCAGCACCAGGCCCACCGTGCAGGCGCCGAACAGGCGCAGCTGCGAGCCGGCAGCAGCGACCGCGTTATCGGGCATCAGCCACAGGGTCACGAAATAGAACGCGATCAGCGACAGCACGCCTGCGATGGCCAGGCCCTTGTACAGGGCGGGCATCACGTTCTTCATGCCGGGCGGGGCCTTCACGAAGAAGCAGCCAATGATGGACGCGATGATGGACACGCCGCCCAGCGCCAGCGGGTACAGCACGGCGGCACCCGGCGCGGCGGTCACGAGCAGGGCGCCCAGCACCATGGTGGCGATCAGCGTCACCGCGTAGGTCTCGAACAGATCGGCGGCCATGCCGGCGCAGTCGCCCACGTTGTCGCCCACGTTGTCGGCAATCACCGCGGGGTTGCGCGGATCGTCCTCGGGGATGCCCGCTTCCACCTTGCCCACCAGGTCGGCGCCGACGTCAGCGCCCTTGGTGAAGATGCCGCCACCCAGGCGCGCGAAGATGGAAATGAGCGACGAGCCGAAGGCAAAACCGATCAGGGGGTTGAGCAGCGTCGCCAGCTTGCGATCCGGCGTGAGGTTGCCGTTGCCCACCAGGAACCAGTAGAAGGCCGTGACTCCCAGCAGACCCAGACCCACCACCAGCATGCCGGTGATGGCACCACCGCGAAAGGCCACGTCCAGCGCCGGCCCGATGCCGCGCGTGGCCGCCTGTGCGGTACGCACGTTGGCGCGCACCGACACGTTCATGCCAATGAAACCGCAAGCGCCCGACAGAATGGCGCCGACCGCGAAGCCGACCGCAGTCTGGGCGTCCAGAAAGATGCCGATCAGAATGGCCAGTACCACGCCGACGATGGCGATGGTCTTGTACTGGCGCGCCAGGTAGGCGGCGGCCCCGGCCTGGATGGCCGCGGCGATTTCCTGCATACGGGAGTTGCCGGCGTCTTGCGCGAGGATCCAGCTACGCGCCCAGATGCCATAAACTACTGCGGCCAGCCCGCAGACCAGCGCCAAGATGAGCGCCGAGTTGCCTGTCATGAACTTCTCCTAGTGTTGTTTAGCTTGGAGAGGGCCCCGCGAGCGGTGCCCCCGCTGCGTTGCTTCCTCGTAGCTCCCCAACGGGCGGAGACGATTGGCCAACGAAATGACTATACAAGCGAAGTTGCGGGCGCGGGCGCGTCAGAGCCGGGAAAGCGGCGCATGTGGAACTAAAATCAGGGTTTTTCCTAGGGTTTCACTCCAACCACCACCATGTCCCTCGATCAAGTTTCCGCTGGCAAGAACGTCCCTGAATCCTTCAACGTCATCATCGAGATCCCGATGAACGCCGACCCCGTGAAGTACGAGGTCGACAAGGAGTCCGGTGCCATCTTCGTGGACCGCTTCATGAGCACGTCCATGCACTACCCGACCAACTACGGCTATGTGCCCAAGACCATCAGCGGTGATGGCGACCCGGTGGACGTGCTGGTGATCACCCCGGTGCCCCTGATCCCGGGCGTGGTGGTCAGCTGCCGCCCGATCGGCATTCTTAAGATGCAGGACGAAGCTGGCGAAGACGGCAAGGTGCTGGCCGTGCCGGTGGACAAGATCCTGTCCATCTACACCCAGTGGCAAAAGCCCGAGGACCTCAACCCCTTGCGCCTGAAGACCATCGCCCACTTCTTCGAGCACTACAAGGATCTCGAACCGGGCAAATGGGTCAAGGTGCTGGGTTGGGAAGGTCCCGAGTCGGCCAAGAAGGAAATCCTGGACGGCATCGCCAACTACAAGAACCAGCGCGCCGGCTGATGCCTGTGTCCTCGGGGCGGCGCCGTACGTGGCGCCCGGCCTGACGTTTGCGCGGCTAGTCCGCCCCTCGGGTCCGCAGCGGACTGCGCCGCTCCAGATCGTCCAGGTAACGCTCCACCCCCTGGCCCTCACGTTCCAAGAATCGCGCCACCGCATCGGCAAACGCCGGATGCGCCAGCCAGTGCGCGCTGTCGGCCCGTACCGGTAGCAGGGCCCGCGCCAGTTTGTGTTCGCCCTGCGCGCCGCCCTCAAAGCGCCGCAGCCCCTGCGCGATGCACCATTGCAGCGGCTGGTAGTAGCAGGCCTCGAAGTGCAGACAGTCCACTCGCTCCAGCGCGCCCCAGTAGCGGCCGTAGGCCACGCCGCCGGGCGCCGCCTCGCTCACGGCCACCAGGCTGCAGGCGATCGGGTGGCCACTGCGCTCCCCCAGGAACATCACCCAGTGCGGAGCCATCTCGCGCGCCATCTGCGCAAAGAACGCCCGCGTCAGGTAGGGCGCGTTGCCGTGCTCGAGGTAGGTGCGCTCATAGCAGCGGTAGAAGAAATCCCAGTCGGCCGGCGACAGTGCCTCGCCGTGGATGGCGCGAAAACGCACGCCGGCGTCGGCCACCTTGCGCCGTTCCTGCCGGATCTTCTTGCGCTTGTCCTGCGACAGGCTGGCCAGGAAAGCCTCGAAATCCGCGTAGCCCGGGTCGCTGTTGGTCCAGTGGAATTGCACCGTGTGGCGCGCCATCAGGCCTTGCGCCTCACAGGCGGCCCGGTCGTCTTCACCCTGGAACAGCACATGCAAGGACGACAGCTTTTCCTGATCGCAAAACCGGAGCACCTCGCGCAGCAGGGCCCGCCGTGCGGTGTCATCGCGGGCCAGCAGGCGAGCTCCCGGCACCGGGGTGAAGGGCACGCCCACCAGGGCCTTGGGGTAGTAGACCAGGCCATGCTGCTCGTAGGCATTGGCCCAGGCCCAGTCGAACACGTATTCGCCGTAGGAATGGGCCTTCAGATACAGCGGGCAGGCCGCATGCAGGTCCTGCCCGCGCCACAAGGTGATGAAGGCGGGTGTCCAGCCGGTGCGAGGGGTAGCGCTGCCGCTCTCGTGCATGGCGCACAGGTACTCGTGGCGCATGAAGGGCGACGCTTCGGGCCCGCGCGCCAGCAGCGCGTTCCAGGCCTCGCGCGGCACCTGCGCCGGGTCGGATGACACGCGGGTGACATAATCGTCCGAGTTGTTTTCCACTGCCGGTATGTCCTTGTCCCTTTGCATCGCCCAGCTCAATTTCGTCGTGGGCGACATGTCCGGCAATGCCCAAAAGATCATTGCCGCTGCCCGCGACGCCTATGCGCGCGGCGCGCGCCTGGTGCTGACGCCCGAGCTCGCCCTGTGCGGCTATGCCGCCGAGGACTTGTTCCTGCGCCCCGCCTTCATGCAGGCCTGCGATGATGCCCTGGACACGGTAGCCCGCGAGCTCGCTGGCTTAAAGGGCCTGCATGTGGTGGTGGGCCACCCCCTGGGCGATCACGAGCGCGGTCGCTCGGTCCAGATCCAGCGTCGCTTCAATGCCGCCTCCATTGTCTGCGAGGGCCGGGTGGTGGGGCGTTATGCCAAGCGAGAGCTCCCCAATTACCAGGTCTTTGACGAGCGCCGCTACTTCACGCCGGGTCAGGACACCCTGGTTTTCGAGGTCGAGGGGGTGCGTGTGGGCCTGCTCATTTGCGAAGACGCCTGGTTCGACGCGCCGGCCCGCCTGGCGCGCGAGGCCGGTGCGCAGGTTCTGGCCGTGATCAATGCCTCGCCGTTCCATGTGGGCAAGGGGCAAGAGCGCATCGACCGCATGTCCGACCGTGCTCGCACTGCGGGTCTGCCGCTGGTCTACGCCCACTTGGTCGGGGGGCAGGACGAAGTGGTCTTTGACGGCGGCTCTTTCGCGGTTGGCTCCGACGGCAGCCTGGCGGCCCGTGCACCGGCCTTCCAAGAGCAACTGTGCTTCATGCAACTGGCCCTCACGGCCCAGGGCGTGGCCGTCAGCGGGCAAGTGGCCCCCGCCCAGACGGCCGAGGCCGACCTGTGGGACGCCCTTGTGCTGGGCGTGCGCGATTACGTGGGCAAGAACGGTTTCCCGGGTGTCCTGCTGGGGCTCTCGGGCGGCATCGACTCCGCCCTAGTGCTGGCCGTTGCAGTCGATGCCCTGGGCGCTGACAAGGTGCGGGCGGTGATGATGCCCTCGCCCTACACCGCCGACATCTCCTGGCTCGACGCGCGCGAAATGGCCAAACGTCTGGGCGTGCGCTATGACGAGATCTCCATCGCCCCGATGTTCGAGTCCTTCAAGGCGGCCCTGGCCAACGAGTTCGCGGGTCGTCCCGAGGACGCCACCGAGGAAAACATCCAGGCCCGCATCCGCGGCGTGCTGCTGATGGCGCTGTCCAACAAGTTCGGCAGCATCGTCCTGACCACCGGCAACAAGAGTGAGATGGCCACCGGCTACTGCACCCTGTATGGCGACATGGCGGGCGGTTTTGCGGTCATCAAGGACGTTCTCAAGACGCGGGTCTTCGACCTGGCTCGCTGGCGCAACGCCCACGACCCGTATGGCACCGGCGCCAGTCCCATCCCCGAACGCATCATCACCCGTCCGCCCAGCGCCGAGTTGCGCCCCGACCAGAAGGACCAGGACAGCCTGCCGCCCTATGAGGTGCTCGACGCCATCTTGGCGCGCTACATGGAAGAAGACGAGGGCATCGAGGCCCTCGTGGCGCAGGGCTACGACCGCGCCGTCGTCGAACGCGTGGCCCGCTTGATCCGCCTGAACGAATACAAGCGCCGGCAGGCGCCAGTCGGGATTCGCGTCACCCACCGAAGCTTCGGCAAGGATTGGCGCTATCCTATTACGGCCCGTTTTCGCGCCTGACCTCTCGATCCCCTCGGGCTACCGTATTTCCCGGAGACTGTTCCCCCATGAAGCAAATCACCGCCATCGTCAAACCCTTCAAGCTCGAGGAAGTCCGGGAGGCGTTGGCCGACTGCGGCGTCACGGGGCTGACCGTTACCGAGGTCAAGGGCTTCGGCCGCCAGAAAGGTCACACCGAGCTCTATCGGGGCGCCGAGTACGTGGTCGACTTCCTGCCCAAGGTCAAGATCGAACTCGTGGTGCGCGATGAAGACGTCGACCGCTGTGTCGAAGCGGTGGTCACGGCCGCGCGTACCGGCAAGATTGGCGACGGCAAGATTTTCGTCACCTCGGTGGAGCGCGTGGTGCGTATCCGTACCGGCGAAACCGACGAATCGGCGGTCTGACCGCCCCCGCGCGCTCAGATTTGCGAGAGATCGGCAGCGGGCGCCAGCCCCGCGCCCTGCACCAGTGACCGCAGCAGGCGGGACGCGTCGCTGTCCACCTTCACCAGGTCCATCTGCCAGTCGCTCATGAAGCCCTGGCGCACGCTGACCTGCAGGAACTGCAGCAGCGGCTGGTAATAGCCGTCCACGTCCAGCAGGCCCAGCGGCTTGTCGTGATACCCCAGCTGGCGCCACGTCCACACCTCGAACAGCTCCTCGAAGGTCCCGATGCCCCCGGGCAGCGCCAGAAAGGCGTCGGCGCGCTGTGCCATCAGGTGCTTGCGGTCATGCATGGACTCCACGATGTGCAGCTCGGTGCAATCGCGCTTGGCCCATTCCTTCTCGACCAGCGCCTGCGGGATGACCCCGACCACCCGCCCGCCGGCTGCCAGCGCGGCGTCGGCGACTTCACCCATCAGTCCGTTGTTGCCGCCGCCATAGACCAGCTGGCCGCCATGCTCGCCGATCCAGGTACCCACGGTTCGGGCCGCGGCCACGTAAGGGGTGGCGATGCCGCTGCGCGAGCCACAGTACACACAGACTGAAAACGCAGGGGCCATGGACGACCTCAGGCGGCGGACAGCCGCTGCACCAGGGCCGCGCCCCAGATGCCGGCGGCCAGCAGGAGGCTCAGGAACACCGCCGCACTGCCCATGTCCTTCGCCCGTTTGGACAGGGCGTGCCACTGCGGCCCGATGCGATCGATGGCCGACTCGACGCTGGTGTTGAGGAGCTCCACGATCATGACCAGCAGCACCGAGCCAACCAGCAGCGCGGCCTCGACCCAGCTGCGCGCCAGCCAGAACGCCAGGGGCAGGAGGAAGGCTGCGACGATGGCCTCCAGACGGAAGGCCTTTTCATGCCAGGCGGCCCTCAGGCCGGCCAGCGAATAACCGGCGGCGTGCCAAAGGCGGCGCCATCCCACCCGCTGTTTCTGGGGGTTGACGGGCGACAGGGTGTCCTCCGGCGGCAGCATGCGCACCATTTTGGCGGAGAAAAATGACACCGCCAGGTCAGCGAGGCGGGGTCACATGCACCAGCCGCGTGCCCGCCAGGGCGTCGTGCCAGAACTGGCGCTGAGGGTGGAAGCGGCTGAGAATCGCCCAGACCAGGACCCAACCGATCAACAGGACCGCGATCTCCGGGCCTGCCAGCCGGAAAGGCGCCAGGGCTGCCAGGGGCGGCAGGAACCAGGCCCAGGACAGGACATAGCGCCACAGGGCGCGAGCCTGGGTGACGGGCTGGCCCAGACGGTCGACCAGGCGGATGTCCCAGGTCTTCATGGCCAGCGTCTGGCCGCGTGACCAGAACCAGACGAAATAGATCGCGAACACCACGAACAGAAAGGCTTGCAGCAGGGGGCGGCGCGCGTCCAGGCCGTGGCGCATCTGGCCCAGGGTGCTGAAAAGCCAGCCGGCAATGAAGACCACCGCGAACATCAGCATGCCTTCGTAGATCCAGCAGGCCATGCGCCGACGCAGGCTGGGGGCGTGCAGGTCGGAGGCGGGCATCACCGGGGAGGCGGCAGCGGCGGCCGACGGAGAGGTGTCGCTCACGAGGGGCAGGGTCAGTTGGCCGGTTCGACGGCCTCGCTCGGCGGGACGGCCACGATGCGTGGGGGCTTGGTGTCCTCGCTGGTGGCCTTGGGCAGGGTGGCCAGCTTCTGGGGTGCGACCGGTTTGACGGCCGCGGCGGTGGTGGGGGGCTTGCGCGAGGCGCTTTCGGCCAGCTTGCGCTTTTCCTCGGGCGACAGGGCCTGGTAGGCCTCCCATTTGGCCTTTTTCTCCTCGGTGGACAGCTGCTGGGTCTCACCAAAGTTCAGGCGTGCCTGCGCACGCTGCTGGGGGCTGAGGGCCGCCCACTCACTCATGCGGCTGTGCAGCTTGGCCTGCTCTTGTGGGGACATCCGACCGAAATTGCCGGCCAGAGCGATCCACTTGCGCTTCTGGGCCTCGGAAATCTGGGCCCAGCTGCCCGCCAGCGGGGCCAGGGACAAGCGCTGGTCGGCGGTGAGCTCAGTCCAGGCCGGGCCGCCAGGTCGCGTCTGCAGGCTGGCGGAGGCAGCCTGCACGGAAGGGGGGCGGGCGGAGGGGGCACGAGCGGAGGCCGGTGCAGTCGCGCTCTGGGCCAGGCAGGCGCCGCTGACGCAGGTCAGGACCAGCCAGGCGGCAAGACGCAGTTGGCGGGGAGGGGTCACGGCCGGCCCAGCAGATCAGTCGTTGGACTGGAGAAAGCGCACGAAGCCCGGGTCGGCATAGGCCGCGGGCGGCAGGTCGTCGGTCAGAAGGGCCGCGTCGACTTCGGCCAGCTCGGAGGCGCGCAGCTCGTTCTGGACCCCATGGATGATCACCAGACCTGCGGCCAGCACCACGCCGGGCAGGACGGAAGCCAGACGGCCCCACAGGCCCAGGCCCTCGTCAACCAGGCGGCCTGCACCCGCCAGCGCATGGACGCGCACCGGCACGGTGATTTCCAGCTTGCGACGGTCCGTGGCCCGCACACGGGCAGCCCGCAGTCGCTCGGTGATGTCATGGGGCAGCTGCTCGGTTCCCTCGGACAGGCGAGCGGCCACCCGATGACCGAAACGGTCGGGCAGGGCAGGAGCAGGCGTGTGCGTGGTGACGTTCATAAATGGATTCCTCGGGCCTTCAAGGCGATGCTGAGGGCTTGGACGGCGCGGAAACAGTGTGTCTTGACACTGCCTTCGGAGCAACCCATCGCTGCTGCCGTTTCGGCCACATCCATATCCTCCCAGTAACGCATCAGGAAGGCTTCCCGTTGACGCACGGGAAGCTCTCGGATCTGAGCTTCGATCTCCCGCAAGATCTGGGCCCGCCGGGTGGCGTCCTCGGCGCTCTCTACACGCTTGGATTCGTCCGCGGCCAGGTAAGTTTCCAGCAGGTCGAAATCCCCGCCGTCTTCAGGGTCGGACTCGAAATCGGCCAGATTGGTGAAGAGCGCGTTGCGGGTCTTCTGCCGTCGGAACCAGTCCAGGGTGCAGTTGGACAGGATGCGCTGGAACAGCATGGGCAGCTCGCCCACCGGCTTGTCCCCGTAGTGCTCGGCCAGCTTCATCATGCTGTCCTGGACGATGTCCAGTGCCGCCTCTTCGTCGCGAACGTGGTAGACGGATCGCTTGAAGGCCCGTTTCTCGACGCTGCGCAGGAAATCGGAGAGTTCTCGTTCGGTGGCCAAGGGGTTCGGCTCGGGGCGGGGTCGTTTCGAAGGCCGCCAGGCGCCCGGTGGCGCTCATCGGCGCAGGATTATCGCACCGGCATGCCCGGGTTCCGGCCCCGGTCGTGCTGCGGTGCGATAATGCGCGTTGCAATTCAAAAGGCAAACGAGCCCTGATCCGGCGGTCCATCCTGCCGCCCATGGTCTGGTGCTTCAAGTCCTGGCGCGGCCCCACAAGGGCTGGCAAGGGGCACCCCACGTTTTTCGTCAGAGAAAAATCGAAAGGTTGATCATGGAAATCTCCAAGGCCGAAATCGCTTCGGCCGCCGCTGCATCGGGCCAGTCCCAGGAACTGCGCGGCGCAGAAATTCTCGTCAAGGCCCTGCAGGCCGAGAACGTCAAGTTCATCTGGGGCTACCCCGGTGGTGCGGTCCTGCACATCTACGACGCCCTCTACAAGCAGGACACCATGCAGCACGTGCTGGTGCGCCACGAACAAGCGGCAGTGCACGCGGCCGATGGCTACGCGCGTGCCACCGGTGACGTGGGTGTGGCTCTGGTCACCTCCGGCCCCGGCGTGACCAACGCCATCACCGGCATCGCCACGGCCTACATGGACAGCATCCCGATGGTGATCATCACCGGCCAGGTGCCCACCGCCGCCATCGGCCTGGACGCCTTCCAGGAGTGCGACACCGTCGGCATCACCCGCCCCATCGTCAAGCACAACTTCCTGGTCAAGGACGTGCGCGAGCTGGCCACGGTCATGCGCAAGGCCTTCCACATCGCCAAGAGCGGCCGTCCCGGCCCGGTAGTGGTGGACATCCCCAAGGACGTGTCGTTCAACAAGACCGCCTGGTCCGGCTACCCCGAGCACATCGAGATGCGCTCGTACAACCCGGTGCGCAAGGGCCACGGCGGCCAGATCCGCAAGGCGCTGCAACTGCTGATGACGGCCAAGCGGCCTTACATCTACACCGGCGGCGGCGTGGTCCTGGGCAATGCCACGCCCGAGCTGCGCACCCTGGCCGACATGCTGGGGTACCCGTGTACCAACACCCTGATGGGGCTGGGCGCCATTCCCGCCACTGACAAGAAGTTCCTGGGCATGCTCGGCATGCACGGCACGCTGGAAGCCAACAACGCCATGCAGAACTGCGACGTGCTGCTGGCGGTGGGCGCGCGCTTTGACGACCGCGTGATCGGCAACCCCAAGCACTTCGCCCAGAACGAACGCAAGATCATCCACATCGACATCGACCCCTCCAGCATCTCCAAGCGGGTGAAGGTCGACATCCCGATCGTGGGCGACGTCAAGGACGTCCTGAACGAGTTGATCGCCATGATCCGCGAGTCCGGACTCAAGCCTGATGCGGCGGCCCTGTCCGGCTGGTGGGAGACCATCGAAGGCTGGCGCAAGCGCGATTGCCTGCGCTATGACCGCAAGAACACCGACGTCATCAAGCCCCAGTACGTGGTCGAGACGCTGTCCAACATGACGCGCGGCGCCGACGCCTACATCACCTCCGATGTGGGTCAGCACCAGATGTGGGCCGCGCAGTACTACCAGTTCAATGAGCCGCGCCGCTGGATCAACTCCGGTGGCCTGGGCACGATGGGCGTGGGCATCCCCTATGCCATGGGCATCAAGCTGGCCAAGCCCGAGTCCGAGGTGTATTGCGTCACGGGTGAAGGCTCGGTGCAGATGTGCATTCAGGAGCTGTCGACGTGTCTGCAGTACAACACCCCGATCAAGGTGCTGGCCCTGAACAACCGCTACCTGGGCATGGTGCGCCAGTGGCAGGAACTCGATTACGAGGGCCGCTACAGCCACAGCTACATGGACGCCCTGCCCAATTTCGTGAAGCTGGCCGAGGCCTATGGCCACGTGGGCATGCTGATCGAGCATGCGCGCGACGTCGAGCCGGCTCTGCGCGAGGCGCGCAAGCTCAAGGACCGCACCGTGTTCCTGGATTTCCGCACCGATCCGACCGAGAACGTCTTCCCGATGGTCCAGGCCGGCAAGGGCATCACCGAAATGCTGCTCGGGTCGGAAGATCTCTGAGCTTGTCCATCCACCTGAAACGAATCTATTGACCGTCGAACCCGCGCATTACCGTGCGCGGGGGAGGGCGGCGGGAGCGCAGGCTTTCGCGGCGTCGAAAAGAGGAGTCCTATTCAATGAAACACATCATCGCGGTGCTGCTCGAAAACGAGCCTGGCGCCCTCTCGCGCGTCGTGGGCTTGTTCTCGGCGCGCGGCTACAACATCGAATCGCTCACCGTGGCGCCGACCGAGGACGCGTCGCTGTCTCGCATGACGATTCAGACCACCGGCTCGGACGACGTGATCGAGCAGATCACCAAGCACCTCAATCGCCTAATCGAGGTGGTGAAGGTGGTGGACCTGACCGAAGGTGCCTACACCGAGCGTGAGCTCATGATGGTGAAGGTGCGTGCGGTGGGCAAGGAGCGCGAGGAGATGAAGCGCATGGCCGACATCTTCCGTGGCCGCATCATCGACGTCACTGAAAAAAGCTACACCCTGGAGCTCACGGGCGACCAGTCCAAGAACGACGCCTTCCTGGAGGCGATCGACCGCACGGCCATTTTGGAAACGGTGCGAACCGGCGCCTGCGGCATCGGCCGTGGCGAACGCATTCTTCGAGTTTGATTTTTTAAAGAGAGAGACCCATGAAAGTTTTCTACGACAAAGACTGTGATCTGAGCCTGATCAAGGGCAAGACGGTGGCCATCATTGGTTACGGCTCGCAGGGCCACGCGCACGCGCAGAACCTCAACGACAGCGGTGTGAAGGTGGTGGTGGGCCTGCGCAAGGGTGGTGCCTCCTGGGACAAGGTCGGCAAGGCCAACCTGAAGGTGATGGAAGTGAACGACGCGGTCAAGAGCGCCGACGTCATCATGATCCTGCTGCCGGACGAACAGATCGCCGAGGTGTACAAGAACAACGTGGAGCCCAACGCCAAGCAGGGCGCCTCGTTGGCCTTCGCGCACGGCTTCAACATTCATTACAACCAGGTGGTGCCGCGCGCCGACCTGGACGTGTGGATGGTGGCCCCCAAGGCGCCGGGCCACACGGTGCGTTCCACCTACACCCAGGGCGGCGGCGTGCCGCACCTGGTGGCGGTGCACCAGGACAAGAGCGGCAAGGCGCGAGACCTGGCGCTGTCGTATGCGATGGCCAATGGCGGCGGCAAGGCCGGCATCATCGAGA
>JBEEIS010000053.1:0-5489 GCA_041169755.1 Pseudomonadota bacterium
CCAGGGCCGGGCTGCCGTCAGTCCTTGTAGAACGCCTCGACCTTGCCCTTGAGTTTGATCAGCAGGGGCTGGCCCTTGCGGTCCAAGGTCTTGCCCGCGGGCAGCTTGATCCAGCCCTCGCTGATGCAGTACTCCTCGACGCCTTTTTGCTCCTTGCCGTTGAGGCGGATGCCGATGTCGTGCTCGAAAGCGGCCGCCAGGTGATGCGGGCTGGCCGGGTCGGTGCACAGGCGATCGGGGAGGGCGGGACGGTCAGGAGAGTCTGTAGGGGTGCTCATCCCCCTATTGTCCGCGACGCGCGTGCGCGGCTCGGCTGCCGTCTTAAGGTGCATTTAATCCGCGTTTTTTAGGCTCAGGGGTGTTCACTTCTAGGCCTAGACATGTCCCCTGTCCTGCAAAAACTCAGTTCCCCCCGGCTGCGGCCGCTCCAGGTGACCCACGCGAGCCCTGGCTCTTCGGATCGGGCCCCGATCGAAGCGTTCATCCGCCGCCGTTTCGCTGAGAAGTACCAGGCGCGCATCCGTCACTTTGCCCCGAATCTCATGCTGTTAGCGCAGGATGGCCAGACCGTGGCGGCGAGCGGTTGGCGCGGCGCGGGCAGCGAGGCGCTTTTTCTTGAGCACTACCTCGCGCGTCCGATTGAGCAAGAGGTTGCGCGGCTGGCGGGGCACCCGGTCGAGCGCCAACACATTGTTGAGGTCGGGCATCTGGTGGCCGAAAAGGCCGGGGGCAGCGTCCATGTGATCTGCACGCTCGCGCGCCATCTGGACCGACTGGGCTACGAATGGGTCGCTTTCACCGCCACACGCGAGCTGCTGGGAATCTTCACGCGCCTGGGCCTGCCCTTGCTGGCGCTCGCTGCGGCCGACCCGGCGCTTCTGGGCGACGCGGCCCAGGAATGGGGCCAGTACTACGCCAGTCGGCCCGTGGTCGTGGTGGGTCGCATCGGACAGGCGCTCGCGCGCCTGAACCCACATGGCTGAATTCCCGGTTTTCCAGGCCTTGGCGGCGCTGCATCCCGCCGCCCCCGTGTTCATCGGCGAGCAGCGATTCTGGTCCGCCGGCGAGGTTGTGGCGCAAGTGCAGGCGTGGGGGCAGCAGCTGCAATCCTGCCGCGTGCTGGCCGTCATGGCGGACAACAGCCCGGCGTGGGCCATGGCCGACCTGGCCTGTTTGCGCGCGGGCATCGTCCACCTGCCCCTGCCCGCCTTTTTCACGCCCGACCAGCTGCGACACGCCTTGCAGCAAAGCGGTGCCGACGCCGTGCTTTGCGATCAGCCGCAGCGCCTGCAGGCCTTGGGCTTCGAGACCGCCGGGCAATGGCTGGGACTCACCTTTTTGCGCCGCACCGTGAAGGCCGTGCCCATGCCCGCTGGCACGTGCAAGATTTCGTACACCTCGGGAAGCACGGGCGCGCCGAAAGGCGTGTGCCTGAGCGCGCAGGGCTTGGCCGACACCGCCATCGCCGTGCAGGAGCGCCTGGCGGATCTGCCCTTGCAGCGCCATCTGGCCGTGCTCCCCCTGGCGCTGTTGCTGGAGAACGTGGCCGGCATCTATGCCCCTTTGTTGCGGGGTGCCCCCGTGGTGCTGCCGGGGCTGGCGCGGCTGGGCTGGCAGGGCATCGGCCGTCTGGACCCCGCCGCCTTGCAGGCCTGTGCGGAGCAGTCGCAGGCGCACAGCCTGATTCTGGTGCCCGAGCTGCTGAAGGCGTGGTCGATGTACCTGATGCGCGCGGGTCAGCAGGCACCCCTGTCGCTGCGGTTTGTGGCGGTGGGCGGGGCGCGTGTGGAGCAGCAGACCTTGCTGCAGGCGCGGCAGCTGGGGCTGCCGGCCTACCAGGGCTACGGCATGACGGAATGCGGCTCCGTCGTGAGCTTGAACCGCCCCGGGGACGATGCAGACGACGTGGGTCGACCCCTGGGCCATGTGCAGGTCGGCTTCGAGGCCGGTGAGATCCTGATTCGCAGCCGCGCGCTGTGCGGCTACCTCGGTGGAGACGCCACCGCCCCCGAGGCCTTGGCCACGGGCGATCTCGGCCAGCTCGGCGAGAACGGCCATCTGCAGCTGTCGGGCCGACGCAAGAACCTGATCATCAACGCCTTCGGCCGGAACATTTCGCCGGAGTGGGTGGAGTCCGCGTTGCTGGCACAGCCGGCGATTGCGCAGGCGCTGGTGTACGGCGAGGGGCATGCCCACTTGTCGGCCTTGCTGGTGCCGATGCCAGGGGTCGACGACGCCGGTCTGGCGCAGGCGGTGCAAGCCGCGCGCCGCGATCTGCCCGAATACGCCCATGTCCATCACTACCAGGTCGTGGCCCCGTTCACCTGGATGAACGGCCTGGCCACAGGCAACGGTCGGCCGGTACGCCAGGCCATTCTTGAACACCATGCCGCGGTTCTGACGCACGAGTGAAACCCCAAAGGAAAACAACGATGACACCCTTCGAACGCCTTTCTGCCCAAACGGAATCCGCCCGCGCCGGCTTGCTCTGCGCGCCCCTCATCACCCAATGCCTCCAAGGGCAGGTCTCGCTCGAAAGCTACCGCGCGTTTCTCACCCAGGCCTTTCACCATGTGCGGCATACGGTGCCGCTGTTGATGCTGCTGGGGGGGCGCTTGCCCGCTCGCCTGGACTGGCTGCGCACGGCGGTGGCGGAGTATGTTGAGGAGGAACTGGGTCACGAAGAGTGGATCCTCAACGACCTCGCGGCCACCGGCGCAGATGCCCAAGCGGTGCGGCACGGACGCCCCGATCTGCCCGCCGAGCTGATGGTGGCCTACGCGTACGACACGATCGACCGCGGGAACCCCGCCGCTTTTTTCGGGATGGTCTTTGTGCTGGAGGGCACCAGCGTGGCCTTGGCCCTGGCCGCCGCGGACAAGATCCAGGCCGGCCTGGACCTGCCGGACCGGGCCTTCTCCTACTTGCGCTCGCACGGCACGCTCGACCAGGCGCACACGCAGCACCTGGCGAACGTGATCAATCGCATGGAAGACTCAGACGTTCAGGCGGTGATCCACGCGGCACAGGTTTTTTACAAGCTGTACGGCGACATCTTTCGTGCCTTGCCGGTGCAGGAGGACGCGCTGTGCAACTGAAGGGAGCCCGCATCTTTTTGACCGGGGCCAGTGGCGGGCTGGGGCAGGCCTTGGCCGCGCAACTGGCCGACGCCGGCGCCCACTTGTTGCTCAGTGGGACGCGGCAGGCCGCGCTGACTTCATTGCGAGACCGCCTTCCTGGCACGCATGAGGTGGTGGCAGCGGACCTCACGCAGCCCGAGGGCCTCGCGCGGGTGTGCGCCGCGGCCCACGACTTCGGGATCAACGTGCTGATCAACAACGCCGGCGTCGGCAGCTTCGGCCTGTTTGACGCCCAAGGCCCCGAGGCGCTCGACGCCGTGCTGCAGACCAATCTGCTCATGCCGATGCGCCTGAGCCAGGCCTTGGTGCCGCGGCTCAAGGCGCAGCCCGAGAGTGCGATCGTCAATATCGGATCGGTCTTTGGCAGCCTCCCTTTCGCAGGCTTTGCGGCCTATTCGAGCGCGAAGGCGGGCCTGCGGGGTTTCTCGCAGGCTTTGCGACGTGAGCTTGCAGACACCCGCGTGCACGTGATCTACGTGGCGCCCCGGGCCATTGACACGGCGTTCAATACCTCGGCGGTGCAGGCCCTGAATCGTGCGCTCCACACACGAAGTGACCCGCCTGGTGCGGTGGCCACGCAGGTCCTGCAGGCCCTGCGCACCGACCAGGCCGAAACCTGTCTGGGCTTTCCGGAGCGACTGTTCGCCTGGATCAACGGCCTGGCCCCGCGACTGATCGACCGCGGGCTCGCCGGCAAATTGGCCACGATCAAAAAGCATGCAACCCAACCCTGAAACGAGCACGGTGAACCCTATGAACTGGCTGAAAACACTTCTTCTTTTTTGCGCCCTGTGCGTCGCACCTTGGGCGGCGGCGGGCGAGGATATGATCAAACCCATCCAGGACGAGTGGGCCGAGATCAAGTACCGGCAGGCCGACAAACAGCAGGCTGCGGCCTACAAGGCGCTGGCACAAAAAGCCCATCGCTTGTCCGAAGCCAACCCCAACGCGGCCGAGGCACTCATTTGGGAAAGCATCGTCCTGTCCAGCGAAGCCGGGGCCAGCGGTGGGCTCGGTGCATTGGGGCTGATCAAAGAGGCCAGACGTTTGCTCGAAGAAAGCATCAAGTTGGACGAACAAGCGCTGCAAGGCTCGGCGTACACCAGCCTGGGGGCGCTCTACGCCAAAGTGCCTCGGTGGCCGATCGCCTTTGGCGACAAGAAAAAAGCCGAAGAGTTTTTCAAGAAGGGGTTGGCCATCAACCCCAAGGGCATCGACCCCCACTTTTTCTACGGCGAATTTCTCCTGGACGAAGGCCGCTCGGCTGAGGCCCGCAAGCACCTGGAGGCGGCCCTGCAAGCTCCTGCCCGGCCCGGGCGCGAGCTGGCGGACCGCGGCCGTCGCCAAGAAGTCCAAGCGGCGATGAGCCGGCTCAAGGACACCCCGTGAGGATCTTGCTGGCCGAAGACGATGCCCTGCTGGGGGATGGAATTCGCGCCGGCCTGAAATTGGCCAATTACGCCGTCGACTGGGTCCAGGACGGCCAGCAGGCGGACCTGGCTTTGCGTGACCACGCGTACGACGCCTGCGTGCTGGACCTCGGGCTGCCTCAACGAGACGGCTTGAGTGTCTTGCGGGCCTTGCGCGAGCGCGGCAGCGATTTGCCCGTCCTCATCTTGACGGCGCGCGGCAGCAGCTCGGAGAAAGTGGCCGGCCTGGATGAAGGCGCCGATGACTACCTGGTCAAGCCCTTTGATCTGGACGAGCTGCACGCGCGCCTGCGGGCGCTGATGCGTCGCTCGGCGGGGCAGTCCAGTCCGAAGTTGCGGTGTGGTGCCTTGGCCCTCGATCCGGCGAGCAAGGAGGTGACCCTGCGCGGCGAGCCGGTGGCCCTGTCCGCCCGGGAGTTTGCGTTGTTGCAGGACTTGCTCAGCCACTCGACCCACATTCGCACCCGGGCGCAGCTCGAGGAGAGCCTCTACGCTTGGGGCGAGGAGGCGGGTAGCAACACGGTGGAGGTCTACATCCACCACCTGCGAAAAAAACTGGGCTCCCAAGCCATCCGGACCCTGCGGGGGCTGGGCTACCAGATCGGAACCATCGCTTGATCGCCCGCGCACCCGGCGGCTCCCTCCGATGGCGTCTCTTGCGAACGGCCGGGGTGGCGGCGGTGCTGGTCATCGCCTTCACGGGGCTGCTCACGTATTTCCAGGCCAGCCATGAAGCCGAGGAGCTGATGGATGGCCATCTGGCGCAAGAGGCCCGGCTGATCCTGGCCCTGATCAAGAACCAGGACCTGAACCCCGCAGACCTGCGCCAGCGCTTGGAGAGTGTCGAGAGCGCGTCGCGCGGTGTCTACGAGCCCAAGATCGAATTCCAGATTGGCGATGAGACCGGCACCATCGTGCT
>JBEEIS010000054.1:0-81267 GCA_041169755.1 Pseudomonadota bacterium
TGTACGTGGAGAGCGAGAGCAAGAAGGTGGGTAACGTCACCGTGCCCGACGCGCTGATCCAGGCCATGCGCGCCAGCACCTGCCTGAACCTGCAGCTTGATGACGAGGAGCGGGTGGCGCTATTGCTCGAAGACTACGACTGGTTCGTGCATCAGCCCGAGTTCTTCTGCGAACGCCTGGCCGCCCTCACCGAGCTGCGTGGCAAGGAGGTGGTGCAAGGCTGGCAGGCCCAGGTGCGCGCGGGCCGCACGCCCGACGTGGTGCGCGAGCTGCTGGTGCGGCACTACGACCCGATGTATGCCGCCTCAATCCAGCGCAACTTCAAGCAATGGGGTCAGGCTCAGCCGGTGCACGCAGAAGGCCGCTCGCCCGCTGCGATGGATGAATTGGCACGCCGCCTCTTAGCCTGACTTGCGGCGCTCAGGGGCTTGAAGCGGGACCGAAACCTGCGGGCGCCACCTCGAGGCGAACGCCGGCTCGGGCTAGCAGCGCCTTCGGATCCTCAGGTCCGCACCGGCCTGGAAATGTGAGGGGAGCGTCCGGTCGGCCCACCATCCGCGCGAGCTTGCCACCCTGGGCTTGGTAGGTGAAGAAGCTCACCAGGACCTGCCGCGTGGCCGCGTCGGTGTAGCGGTGTTCGTAGCGCTGCACGGGCACCATGAGACCGTGCACTGGCGCAGGCGGCACGATGCGGTGATGCACGACCTGCGCAGGCGCACCCACCTGGACCTGCACCGCGAGGCTGTCGCGGCACAGCGACGCCCACTGCGACTGGGCTACCAGCTCGTCCAGCACGGGCAGGGGCAGCACCACCCCCAGCATCAAGGCCTGCACCAACCAATGCGGGACCACTGCGCGGTCGGGCACACCGCACTGCAGCCAGGTGGCAACCGTGCGATGCGCGACCCACACGCTGACCCCGGTCCACCCCAGGAACATGAGCGGCAACACGGTCCAGGCCACGAGCGTCATCCTTCCTTGCGCGAAAGGCGACGATGCTAGGCGTGGGGGGATCGAGCGGGCTAACGGACCGCTGACTGAACGGCGGGCGGCGACTGGGCCTTCAGCGGGGCGTTACCTGCGCCGCGCGGTCAGCTGCGTGGTTTGCGCAGAGCGGGACGCGTCGCCGGGCGCGCCTTGGGCTCGCTGCCGGTGACACGCGGGGGCAACCCGGTGTGCTGGGTCAACACCCGCCCCCTTTGCGGCTGTCCGCCCGGCGTGGAGTTCTTGCGCCGCGCACTCTGGTAGCTGCCGTCCGTCACCGGCTGGTAGGTGGGGATGAGATGGTGCTTGCCGTTGCCGATGAGGTCAGCGCGGCCCATGACCTTAAGGGCTTCGCGCAGCAGTGGCCAATTGTTCGGGTCGTGATAGCGCAGGAAGGCCTTGTGCAGCCGGCGGCGCTTCTCGCCGCGCACGATGTCGACGGCATCGTCGTCGTGCAGCTCGCGGTGGATCTTGCGCAGGGTGTTGCGCCCGCTGTGGTACATCGCGGTGGCCGTGGCCATGGGGCTGGGGTAGAAGGTCTGCACCTGGTCGGCGCGAAAGCCATTCTTCTTGAGCCACAGGGCGAGGTTCATCATGTCTTCATCGCGCGTGCCGGGGTGGGCGGCAATGAAGTAGGGAATGAGGTACTGCTTCTTGCCCGCCTCGGCCGAGAACTTCTCGAACATCTGCTTGAAGCGGTCGTAGCTGCCGATCCCCGGCTTCATCATCTTGGACAGCGGCCCCTGCTCGGTATGCTCCGGCGCGATCTTGAGGTAGCCCCCCACGTGGTGCTGCACGAGCTCCTTCACATACTCGGGTGACTGCACCGCCAGGTCGTAGCGCAGGCCCGATCCGATCAGGATCTTCTTGATACCCTTGAGACCACGCGCACGTCGGTACATCCGGATCAGGGCGCTGTGGTCGGTGTTCAGGTTGGGACAGATGCCCGGATACACGCACGAAGGCTTGCGGCAGGCGGCCTCGATTTCGGGCGACTTGCAGCCGATGCGGTACATGTTGGCGGTGGGGCCGCCCAAGTCGGAGATGATGCCGGTGAAGCCGGTGACCTTGTCGCGGATGTCCTCGATCTCCTGAATGACGGAGTCTTCCGAGCGGCTCTGGATGATGCGGCCCTCATGCTCGGTAATCGAGCAGAAGGTGCAGCCACCGAAGCACCCGCGCATGATGTTCACCGAGAAGCGGATCATCTCCCAGGCCGGAATCTTGGTCGCACCGTCATGACCGCCGTGTTCGTCGGCGTACTGCGGGTGCGGGCTGCGCGCATAGGGCAGCCCGAACACATGATCCATCTCCGAGGTGGTGAGCGGAATCGGCGGCGGGGTGACCCAGACATCGCGGTCGCCATGCGCCTGCACCAGCGCGCGGGCGTTGCCCGGGTTGGTTTCCAAATGCAGCACGCGGTTGGCGTGGGCATACAGGATCGGGTCGGACTTGACCTGCTCATACGACGGCAGCCGGATCACGGTCAGGTCACGCGGCGGCAGGCGCCGCTTGGCCGCAAGACCGTGATTGGGCATGAACGTCAGCGGCTGCACCTTGGCCCCCTGCGGGTCAACGGCTGCGGCGGCCGGGTCGGCCTCGCCCTCCTCCTTCGCACAGGACTGGCCCTGGGCCTTGGCCTGGTCGGCGATGGTGAGGTAGGGGTTGATGTGATCGTCCACGCGCCCGGGCTGGTCCACCTCGGTGGAGTCGATCTCGAACCAACCCTCGGGCGTCTCGCGGCGAATGAAGACGGTGCCACGCACGTCGGTGATCTGCGACACCGGTTCGCGCGCCGCCAGGCGGTGCGCGATTTCGATGATGGCGCGCTCGGCATTGCCGTACAGCAGCAGGTCGCACTTGGCGTCGACCAGGATGGAGCGGCGCACCTTGTCCGACCAGTAGTCGTAATGGGCAATGCGGCGCAGGCTGCCTTCAATGCCGCCCATGATGATCGGCACGTCGTTCCAGGCCTCGCGGCACCGCTGCGAGTACACCAGCGAGGCGCGGTCGGGGCGCTTGCCACCGACGTCACCCGGGGTGTAGGCGTCGTCGCTTCGGATCTTGCGGTCGGCGGTGTACCGGTTGATCATGGAGTCCATGTTGCCGGCCGTCACCCCGAAAAAGAGATTGGGCTTGCCCAGGGCCTTGAACGGCTCGGCGCTCTGCCAGTCGGGCTGGGCAATGATGCCCACCCGAAAGCCCTGCGCCTCCAGCGCACGGCCGATCACGGCCATGCCGAAGCTGGGGTGGTCGACGTAGGCGTCGCCGGTGACGATGATGATGTCGCAGCTGTCCCACCCGAGCTTGTCCATCTCGGCCCGGGACATGGGCAGGAAAGACGCCGTGCCAAAACGCGAGGCCCAGTACTTGCGGTAACTGGTGATCGGTTTGGCGGCGCGGGCGAACTGGGAGACGTCGAGGGGGGCGTTCATGGGGGTGGCGGCGCCAATGGACGCACCCCGCATTCTAAAGTTGCCTCAAAACCCACCCTGGCGGCGGGGTGGGCCGGCACTCGCATCCTGCCGAGAGGGCGAGCCCCAGCCCTGTGCACGGGGATGCCTCTGCTAGAGTTTTGCGTCTTTTGATGATCTGCGGCCTGCGTGCGCCGCCTCGCCTGGAGCCCCCGTGGGAGACCCCATCGTCTTGTTTTTCCTTCTTGGTGTGTTTGCCCGCTTGGTGCGTAGCGATTTGCGCTTGCCCGACGGCCTGTACGACATTCTGGCCTTCTACCTCCTGCTGGCGATCGGCCTCAAGGGTGGCGTCGAGCTCAGTCGCCAACCCATGGCCGACCTCGCGCCGCAGGTGGCGGCCTGCATTGCGCTAGGACTGGCCATACCCTTTGTGCTGGTCCCGCTCTTGCGCGCACTCGGATTTCGACGTGCGGATAGCGCCTCGATTGCCGGTCACTACGGATCGGTGAGCGTCGTGACCTTCGCGGTAGCCATGGCCTATGTGGAAAAGCAGGGCCTGGCCATCGAGCCGCATGCGGCTCTCTGGGTGGCCCTCCTGGAGGCTCCAGGCTTGGTCACGGCCATTTTTCTGGCACGCTGGCCGCGCCAGGCCGGTGAGCGCACCCCTTGGGGCCAGCTCGGCCATGACGTATTCCTGGGCAAATCGGTGCTCTTACTGGTGGGCGGTCTGATCATCGGCGCTGTGATCGGCGAAGACGGCGTGAATGCGATGCAGGCGGTGTTTGTGGACCCCTTCAAGGGCATCCTGGCGCTGTTTCTGCTGGAGTTAGGACTCGTGGTGGGTGACCGCCTGCCTGGCATCCGGCGCTACGGCCTGCGCTTGGTCGGGTTCGCGCTGCTAGCACCTCTGGGCCTATCTCTGCTGGGCGCTGGGATGGGCCTGGCCCTGGATCTGTCCGTCGGCGGCGTTGCCGTGATGGCCACCCTGGCAGCCAGTGCAAGCTACATCGCCGCCCCGACGGCCATGCGCATCGCGGTGGCCGATGCCGACAGCGCGCTGGCCATCACCGCAGCCCTGGCCATCACTTTTCCATTCAACCTGCTGGTGGGCATTCCTCTGTACACGCGCCTGGCGCAGTCGCTGGCTGCCTGATCCCCGCGCGAAGCCTGGAGCCTGGCGAGCCCAATGAAAACGCCCCGCATGCCCGGGGGCGGGCATCGCGGGGCGTCTGCAGCGTGCGGGTCAGTTAGAACTGTTGCTCTGGCCACTGGCCGCCTGGGCCGCCGCCGCCTGGGCTGCGGCCAGCATCCGCAGCTGATGACGCTTCTTGCCCGCTGCGCGAGCTTCTTCGCTGGTGAAGCGGTGCGCGCGCCCGTGTTCGTGGGCGGCCTTGCCCCCCATGCTGGCGATTTCCCGCTTTTTCTCAGGGCTGAGCACTGCGAAACCGCGCTTGGCCCGGGTGGGCGGGGCGATCAAGGCATCAGCCGCCGCGATGGCCGCCGCATTCGCAGCTTCGGCACCGACCGGGTGAGAGGCTTGCGCCTTCGTACCCGACACGATCGGCTTGATGGGGGTCGTTTGGTCCATTTTGTTTCTCCCTGATGGTGTGGTTGGACATGGATGAGGCTCGAATTCTGAAGAGTCATCCAACCGCGCGGGGGACTTTGAAACAAAAATGGATGCTGTCCTACAAAGGCGCCGCTCCCTCTAGCAAGGACCTCAATCCCGCCTCGTCCAGCACCGCAACGCCCAGCTCATTGGCCTTGTCCAGCTTGCTACCGGCCTCCGCACCCGCAACGACGTAGTGCGTCTTCTTGCTCACCGAGCCAGCCACCTTGGCACCGGCGGCTTCGAGCAGGGCCTTGGCCTCGTCTCGGCTCAGCGTGGGCAAGGTGCCCGTGAGGACCACGGTCTTGCCCGCCAGGGGCAGCGAGACGACGGGCGCTGGCGGGCCTTCGGGCCAGTGCACGCCGCAGGCCCGAAGCTGCTCGACCACCTCACGGTTGTGGGCCTGCTGGAAGAAGGTGTGCACGCTCTCGGCCACCACGGGCCCCACGTCCGGAACCTTCAGCAGCTGGTCGACGTTGGCGTTCATCACCGCGTCGAGCGTGCCGAAATGGCGGGCGAGGTCACGGGCTGTGGCCTCGCCAACATGGCGCACGCCCAGAGCGAAGAGAAAGCGCGGCAGGGTCGTGGCCTTGGACTGCTCCAGGCCCGCCAGCAGGTTCTGCGCCGACTTCTCGCCCATGCGGTCCAGGGTGACGAGGTGCGACAAACCCAGGCGATACAGATCGGGGAGCGTGCGGATGATGCCGGCATCCACCACTTGATCGACCAGCTTCTCGCCCAGGCCCTCGATGTCCATGGCGCGGCGCTGCGCGAAGTGCAGCAACGATTGCTTGCGCTGGGCGGCGCAGAACAGACCGCCGCTGCAGCGGTAGTCGGCCTCGCCCTCCTCCCGCACTGCTTCGCTTCCGCATACCGGGCAGCAGCGGGGCATGGTGAAAGCCAGGGCCAGGTGGGTGCGCGTGTCGGGCACGACGGCCACCACCTCCGGAATCACGTCGCCAGCGCGGCGCACGATCACCTGGTCGCCCACGCGCACGTCCTTGCGCCGGGCTTCGTCCTCGTTATGCAGCGTGGCGTTGGTGACGGTCACGCCGCCCACGAACACCGGCTTCAGGCGCGCCACCGGGGTGAGCTTGCCGGTGCGTCCGACGAAGACGTCGATGGCCTCCACCGTGGTGACCTGCTCCTGGGCCGGAAACTTGTGGGCCACCGCCCAGCGCGGCTCGCGGGTGACGAAGCCCAGTTGCCGCTGCAGGGTGAGCGCGTTGACCTTGTAGACGACGCCATCGATGTCAAAGGGAAGCTGATCCCGCTCGCGGCCCACAGCCTGGTGGTAGGCCACCAGATCTTCGGCGCCGCGCGCCAGCTGCACGCGCTCTGAGACCGGGAAGCCCCAGGCCTTGAGGGCCTGAAGCACGTCATGATGGGTCGCGAAGGCCGGTCCGCCCTGGATGTCGCCCCAGCCATAGGCATAGAAGGACAGCGGCCGCTGGCGTGCGATGGCGGGGTCGAGCTGGCGCACCGCGCCGGCTGCCGCATTGCGCGGGTTGACGAAGGTCTTCTCGTTCTTCTCGCCCCGCGCGATGCGCTCACGCTGGGATTCGTTCAGGCGCTCGAAGTCGTCCCGCCGCATGTAGACCTCGCCACGCACCTCGAGCACGGGCGGGGCATCGGCCGGCAGGCGCAGCGGGATCTGGCCTATGGTGCGGATGTTCTGGGTAACGTCCTCGCCGACCTCGCCGTCGCCACGGGTGGCGGCTTGGACCAGGCATCCGTTCTCGTAGCGCAGGTTGATGGCCAGGCCGTCGAACTTGAGTTCAGCCACGTACTCGATGGCCGGCGCTTGTGCATCCAGATCGAGCTCACGGCGCACGCGGGCGTCGAAGTTGCGCGCGCCACTGGCCTCGATGTCGGTCTCGGTGCGGATGGACAGCATCGGCACCGTGTGGCGCACCTTGGCGAAACCCTCGAGCAGCTTGCCACCCACGCGCTGGGTGGGCGAATCGGGCGTGAGCAGCTCGGGATGCTGCGCCTCCAGGGCCTGAAGCTCCTGGAACAGGCGGTCGTACTCGGCGTCGGGGATCTCCGGCGCGTCCAGCACGTAGTACCGGTGCGCATGGTGGTGCAGCAGTTCGTGCAGGGCCTCAGCCCTCTCGCGCAGGGTCGGTGGCACGGTCATGCGGGAAGGCGTGGCACGGCCACGGTCAGCTGAAAAGCCGGCGCGCGAGCGGCGATCCCGCCGACAGTTCGCGCGCATCGAGGCTGTCGTAGCGGGCGGTGAGTTCCGCGCCGATGGCGTCGAGCACCTCGTCGCGGATCGGCTGGCCACGGTCGTCGCTGATGATGCCGTCCATGGACTGCGACAGCACCGTGGAAGCCTCGCGCAGGCGCTCGAAGGGCCGCTCCTCGCGGGGCACTTGGGGCACGTCGATGGTCAGGGTGAACTCCAGCAGCGCCGCCTGCGTGGGGTCGTCGGCCAGGGCCGCCTGGGTGTCGAAGGACAGGCTCATGATCGGCAAGGCGCCTGGCGTGCTGGCCGACAGCACCAGACGCCCGGGCAGCGCACCCGCCACGAAGCCCAGGCGCGATGCGTGCTGGTGCAGATAGCCGGGACTCCAGGCCACCAGACGGGCACGCAGGGTCAGGCTCAATTGCGCGTCGCGTGCGCTGGCGAACTGATCCAGCTCGCGGGCACGTGCCACCTCATCGCGCATGTCGGGGAAATCCGCGGTGCCACCCACCGCATCGGCAAAGGCCTGGGCCTTGACCACGAACTCGGAGAACTCGATCTCGTTGAGGGCACCGGAACGGTTGGCCAGCTGCACGCCCGCCTGGAAGGCGCCATAGCGCTGGCCCGCCTGGGGCATCTCCCAGAGGCCGGTGGCGTCGTTCAGGCCTTCGACGGCGAAGGGCTTGCTACCCACGCGCCGCGTGGGCGGCAGGGCGGCCAGCGCCGCGTCTCCGGAGATCGGGGAGCCGTCCAGCGCGATCGAGGCGATCGAATCGATCAGGGCGTCCAGCGGCGGCTTGCGTTCGGGCGCGGGCACCGGGCCCAGCGGCGCGTCCTGCAGGACTGGCTCAACTGCCTCCACCGGCGGCAACGGACCGTCCGCAACCTCAGGCTCCGTGTCATCGCGCAAGACAGGCTCGGGCGACTCGGAGTCCTCCACGGGCGGAGCCTGCTCGGGTTGGCGTGGGGTGTGGCGCCGATTCGTCCAGGCGTTCCAGGCCACCAGGGCGGCCAAGGTCGTACCGCCCAGGATCGCCAGGCCGACGGTCAGACTACTCATGGCGGACCGTCGGGGCTCAGGCTTCCGCCATCGACACGGCGGACTCCATGTCCACCGCCACGATGCGCGAGACGCCCTGCTCCTGCATGGTGACGCCAATCAGCTGTTCGGCCATTTCCATCGCAATCTTGTTGTGAGAGATGAACAGGAACTGCGTGCCGCGGCTCATGGCCGTCACCAGCTTGGCATAGCGCTCGGTGTTGGCGTCGTCCAGCGGCGCGTCCACCTCGTCCAGCAGGCAGAAAGGCGCGGGATTGAGCTGGAAGATGGCAAAGACCAGCGCGATCGCGGTCAGGGCCTTCTCGCCACCCGAGAGCAGGTGGATGGTCTGGTTCTTCTTGCCCGGAGGCTGGGCCATGACCTGCACGCCAGCGTCCAGAATTTCCTCGCCGGTCATGACCAGCTTGGCGTTACCGCCCCCGAACAGCTCGGGGAACATGCGGCCGAAGTGCTCGTTGACCGCCTTGAAGGTGCCGCCCAGGAGCTCGCGGGTCTCGCCGTCGATCTTGCGGATCGCGTCTTCCAGGGTGGTGATCGCCTCGTTGAGGTCGGCCGACTGAGCGTCCAGGAACTGCTTGCGCTCACGGGCGGAGGCCAGTTCATCCAGGGCCGCCAGGTTGACCGCGCCCAGCGCGTTGATCTCGCGGTGCAGGCGGTCGATTTCGCCTTGCAGGCCGGTCAGGCGCACGTGGCCCTCTTCGATGCTGCGGGCCACGACTTCCAGATCGGCCTGGGCGTCGGTCAGCAGCTGGCTGTACTGCTCCAGGCCCAGGCGCGAAGCCTGTTCCTTCAGCTGCAGGTCGGTGATGCGCTGGCGCAGGGGTTCGAGCTCGCGCTCAAAAGCCAGGCGGCGTTCGTCGCTGGCGCGCAGCTTGTTGGTGAGGTCGTCGTACTCGCTGCGCTTGGCGCCCAGGGCCTGCTCGCGTTCGGTCTTGAGCGCCAAGGCGTCCTGCAGGCCAGCCTGGGCAGCAGCGTCGCTCAGTCGACCCAGCTCCTCGCGGGCGCGCGCCTCTTCGTCCACCAGCGCGGTGGTCTGCTGACCCGCGGTTTCGATGGCGCGTTGCAACTCGCCGCGTCGCGCATCGAGCGCGCGCTGGGCAAATTGTGCTTCCTGCGCCTGGCGCTCCAGGGTGCGTTGCTGCTCGCGCGACTCGGCCAGCTTGCGCTCGGCTTCGAGGACGCGTTCATCGAGCTGGGCGTGACGCTCCTGCGTATCGGCCAACTGCATGTCCAGTTCTTCGAAGCGCGCCTCGGCGGTGACGCGTCGCTCTTGCAACTCCTCGAGCAGAGCGTCGACCTCGGCCAGGTCGCCGGCGATCTGCTCGCTGCGGGCGCGGGTCTGTTCGGCCAGCTGGGTGAGGCGCAGGGTCTCGACCTGCAGCTCGTGGGCGCGGGCCTGGGTTTCGGTGGCTTCGCGGCGCACAGACATCAGGCGCTGCGAGGCGTCGGTATAGGCAGCCTCGGCCCTGACGAGCGCGGAGCGGGCCTCTTCGGCAATCAGAGCCTGGGCGCGCAGCTGCTTTTCCAGGTTCTCGATTTCCTGTTGGCGCGCCAGCAGGCCGGCCTGTTCAGAGTCCTGCGCGTAAAAGCTCACGCTGTGCGCCGAAACGGCGTGGCCCTGCGGGGTGTAGATCACCTCGCCGGCCTTGAGCTTGTCGCGTGCGGCCAGGGCGTCCTCGAAGGTGGAGGCGGTCAGGCAGCCGTGCAGCCAGTTGGACAACAGGGCCTTCTGGCCGGCGTCGTTCAGGCGCAGCAACTCGGACAGGCGCGGCAGCGCGCTGGTGCCCTCGGGCGCACCGGCTGCGGGCGGACTGTAGAAGGACAGCTTGGCGGGCGGCGCGTCAGCGGCGAAGGCACGCACCATCTCCAGGCGCGACACTTCCAGCGACGCCAGACGCTCGCGCAACGCGGCTTCCAGGGCGTTCTCCCAGCCAGTTTCAATGTGGATACGGCTCCACAGCCCTTGCAGGCCGTCCAGGCCGTGCTTGGCGAGCCAGGGGCGCAGCTTGCCGTCGGTACGCACCTTTTCCTGAAGGGCCTTGAGCGCCTCCAGGCGCGCCGAGAGGTCGGCCTGGCGCGCGGACTGGTCGTTCACCGCCTGCTGCTTGGCCTTGCGGTCCTCGTCGAGCTGCGGTACCTGCTCCTGCAATTCCTGCAACTGAGCATCGGCCGTGGTGGCGGCTTCCTGCGCGGTGGCCAGCTGCTGCTGCAGGTGGGTCAGGCGCACCTCGTCGGGTTCGGCCAGGGCGTTGCGGTCGGCCACCAGGCGCTCGCGGCGCAGGGTCAACTGGCCAGATTGTTCTTCGATGTTGCGTTGGTCGGCGGCCAGCACCTGGATCTGTTGCTGCACCTGGGCCACGCTCTCCCGTTGCTCGCCCGCGCGGGCCTGCGCCTGGCGCAGGGCCTCTTCCAGCTCGGGCAGGCGGGTGGCCTGTTCCTCGACCTGGGCGGCCAGCAGAACGGCCTGCTCCTCGGCCTCAACGCCCTGTCCGGCCAGGGTCTCGATCTCGGCGGCCGCATCGTCGCGGCGGGCCGCCCACTGGGCGAGCTGCTCCTTGAGCTGACCCAGACGCTGCTCCACACGCTGGCGGCCTTCGACCACGAAGCGGATCTCGGCTTCCAGGCGGCCAACCTCGGCGCTGGCTTCATAGAGCGCGCCCTGGGCCTGGTTCACCTGGTCGCCGGCGGCGTAGTGGGCCTGGCGGATGGTCTCGAGCTCGCTCTCGACATGGCGCAGGTCGGCCACGCGCGACTCCAGGTCGTTGACCGCCTTGTCGGCGTCCTGCTTCAGGCGCACCTGGTCGGTCTCGCTCTCGGCGCGCTTGAGGAACCACAGCTGGTGCTGCTTGAGTGTGGCGTCAGCCTGCAGGGTGTTGTAGCGGGCGGCGACCTCGGCCTGTTTCTCGAGCTTCTCGAGGTTGGCGTTGAGCTCGCGCAGGATGTCCTCGACGCGGGTCAGGTTCTCGCGGGTGTCGGACAGGCGGTTTTCGGTCTCGCGCCGGCGCTCTTTGTACTTGGAGACACCTGCGGCCTCCTCGAGGAACAGACGCAGCTCCTCGGGTTTGGATTCGATGATGCGGCTGATCGTGCCCTGGCCGATGATGGCGTAGGCACGTGGGCCCAGGCCCGTGCCCAGGAACACGTCCTGGACGTCACGCCGGCGCACCGGCTGGTTGTTGATGTAGTAGCTGCTGGTGCCATCGCGCGTGAGTACGCGCTTGACCGCGATCTCGGTGAACTGCGCCCACTGGCCACCGGCACGGTGGTCGGCGTTGTCAAAAACCAGTTCGACGGAGGAACGCGAGGCGGCCTTGCGGGTGGTCGTGCCGTTGAAGATCACGTCCTGCATGGACTCGCCACGCAGCTCGGAAGCGCGCGACTCACCCAGCACCCAGCGCACAGCGTCCATGATGTTGGACTTGCCGCAGCCATTGGGACCGACCACGCCGACCAGCTGGCCGGGCAGCATGAAGGTGGTGGGCTCGGCGAACGACTTGAAACCGGAAAGCTTGATGGAAGTAAGACGCACGATCGCTGCCCGTGAAGCTGGCTCTGGAGAGAAGCGCGGATGATAACGTGCGCCCCAAGGGGGCCATCCGCCACGGCCATCACCGAAGGAGGGAACCGAGACTAGTTCTAAGGAACTACCCGGGCGGTTGTCCGCAGCCCGCGGCCGGCCTGTCCTTGGAGCCCCCTCGCATCAGGGCCACTCCGGGAGGGCTTGACCCGCCCCCGATAATCGAGGGCATGAATCCTCTCCTGGCCACGCTGCAACCCTATCCCTTCGAGCGGCTGCGGTCCCTGTTTGCCGGCGTCACGCCCAACCCGGTCTATCGCCCGATCAGCCTGGGCATCGGCGAACCCCGCCACCCCACCCCGCCCTTCATTCAGGAATCGATGATGGGCGCCCTGTCCGGCCTGTCGGTCTACCCCGCCACCGGAGGCGAGCCGCGCCTGCGCGAGGCCTGCGCCGGCTGGCTGCAGCGACGCTACGGCCTGGCCCTGGACCCCGCCACCCAGGTGCTGCCGGTGAATGGCTCGCGTGAGGCCCTGTTCGCCTTCACTCAGGTCGTGATCGACCCGTCACGGGATTCGAGCGGCCAGGCGGTGGTGGTGTGTCCCAACCCGTTCTACCAAATCTACGAGGGCGCCGCCCTGCTCTCGGGCGCCACGCCCTGGTATGTCCCGAGCGACCCGGCCCGCAACTTCGCGGTCGACTGGGACAGCGTCCCGCCTGAAGTCTGGGCGCGGACACAGCTGGTTTTCGTCTGCTCACCGGGCAATCCGACCGGCGCTGTGATGCCGCTGGCGGAGTGGGAAAAGATCTTCGCCCTGTCGGACCGCTACGGCTTCACCATCGCCTCGGACGAGTGCTACAGCGAAATCTATTTCCGTGACGAGCCGCCCCTGGGCGGCCTGGAAGCCGCGGCCCGCCTGGGCCGTACGGGCTTTGAGCGCCTGGTGGCCTTCACCAGCCTGTCCAAGCGCAGCAACGTCCCCGGCCTGCGCTCGGGTTTCGTCGCAGGCGACGCGTCCATCCTCAAGCAGTTCCTGCTGTATCGCACGTACCACGGCAGCGCCATGAGCCCGGTGGTGCAGGCGGCCAGCGTCGCCGCCTGGAACGACGAGGCCCACGTGGTCGACAACCGTGCGATGTACCGCCAGAAGTTCGCCCAGGTCACGCCCTTGCTGGCCCAGGTGCTGGACGTGCGCCTGCCGGACGCCAGCTTTTACCTCTGGGCGGGCGTCAAAGGCAGCGACGAGTCCTTCGCACGGGATTTGCTCGCTCAATACAATGTCACGGTTCTTCCGGGCAGCTACCTCGCCCGCGAAAGCCAGGGCGCCAACCCCGGCGCCGGGCGCATCCGCATGGCTCTTGTGGCCGACACCGCCGAATGCCTCGAGGCCGCCCAGCGCATCGTCCAATTCGTTCAATCCAGAAAAAGCACCTCATGACCCAACAGCTCCAGCAGATCATCGATGCCGCGTGGGAAAACCGCGCCAGCCTCTCGCCCAAGGCCGCTCCCAAGGAAGTCACCGAGGCCGTCGATCACGTCATCGCCCAGTTGAACAAGGGCGCGCTGCGCGTGGCCACACGCGAAGGCGTGGGCCAGTGGACCGTGTACCAGTGGATCAAGAAGGCGGTGCTGCTGTCCTTCCGCCTGAAAGACAACGAGATCATGAAGGCCGGCGACCTGGGCTTCTACGACAAGGTCCCCACCAAATTCGCCCACCTCTCCCCCGAGGAGATGGCCGCCACCGGCGTGCGCGTGGTGCCGCCGGCCGTGGCCCGTCGCGGCAGCTTCATCGCCAAGGGCGCGATCCTGATGCCCTCCTACGTGAACATCGGCGCCTATGTCGATGAAGGCACCATGGTCGACACCTGGGCCACCGTGGGTTCCTGCGCGCAGGTCGGCAAGAACGTGCACCTGTCTGGCGGCGTGGGCCTGGGCGGGGTGCTCGAACCCCTGCAGGCCAACCCCACCATCATCGAAGACAACTGCTTCATCGGCGCCCGCTCCGAAGTGGTCGAAGGCGTGATCGTCGAAGAGAACTCGGTCATCTCCATGGGCGTGTACATCGGCCAGAGCACTCCCATCTACGACCGTGCCACCGGCCAGGTGAGCTACGGACGCATCCCTGCCGGTTCGGTGGTGATCTCCGGCAGCCTGCCCAAGGACGGCGGCAAGTACAGCCTGTACGCCGCCATCATCGTCAAGCGGGTGGACGCGCAGACGCGTGCCAAGACCAGCCTGAACGACCTCCTGCGCGATTGAGCGCACTGTCACCCGGGACCGCATGAACCCCACCGTCCTTCTCGTCGAGCAGCTGATCGCGCGCCGTTCGATCACGCCCGATGACGCCGGTTGCCAGCAGGTACTGGCCGGACGGCTGGCGCCCCTGGGCTTCGCCTGCGAAACCCTGGCCAGCGGCCCCGAGTCCTTTCTTGTGACCAACCTCTGGGCCAAGCGTGCGGGCACCGGGGCGCGCACCGTGGTCTTTGCCGGCCACACCGACGTGGTCCCCACCGGCCCAGTGGACCAGTGGCACAGCAACCCCTTCGTGCCGCACCACCACCAGGGCAAGCTCTATGGCCGTGGCGCAGCCGACATGAAGACCTCCATCGCCGCCTTCACCGTGGCCGTCGAGGAATTCCTGGCCGCCACACCGCAGCCGGCCATCTCCATCGCGATGCTGATCACGAGCGATGAAGAAGGGCCCAGCGTGGACGGTACCGTGGTGGTCTGCGATGCGCTCAAGGCCCGCGGCGAGCGCCTGGACTGGTGCATCGTGGGCGAGCCCACCTCGGTGGACCGTCTGGGCGACATGATCAAGAACGGCCGCCGTGGCAGCCTCACCGGCAAACTCACGGTCAAGGGCGTGCAGGGGCATATTGCCTACCCGCAACTGGCGCGCAACCCGATCCACGAAGCCCTGCCCGCCCTGGAGCGGCTGGTGGCCACCGAATGGGACCAGGGCAACGCCTACTTCCAGCCCACGAGCTTTCAAATCAGCAACATCCATGGCGGCACCGGCGCGGGCAACGTGATCCCGGGCGAGGTGGTGATCGACTTCAACTTCCGGTTTTCCACCGAGCGCAGCGCCGAGAGCCTGCAGCAGCAGGTGGCTGACATCCTGGCTCGTTTCGAGCTGGAGTACCACCTCACCTGGACGGTGGGCGGGCAGCCTTTCATCACTCCGCCGGGGGAGCTGGTGGAGGCGATCCGACAGGCCATCGTGGACGAGACCGGCGTGCAGACCGAGCTGTCCACCACCGGCGGCACCAGCGACGGTCGCTTCATCTCGCGCATCTGCCAGCAGGTGATCGAGTTCGGCCCTCTCAACGCCAGCATCCACAAGATCGACGAGCATGTGACGGTGGCCGACATCGAGCCGCTGAAGAACATCTACCGCCGCACCCTCGAACGGCTCAACGCCCTGGGGTGACCATGACCCTCCTGGACCTGATCGCGTCGGGCGCGCGCAAGCTCACCGACGCCGGCGTGGCGTTCGGCCACGGCACCACCAACGCCCATGACGAGGCCACCTGGCTGGTGCTCTGGCGCCTGGGCCTGCCGCTGGACGATCTGGAGGGCGTCGCCGCACGCGAGGTCACCCCCGAACAGGCCCGCGCGGTGCAGGACCTGATCGCGCAGCGCGTTGCGACCCGCAAGCCGGCCGCCTACCTCACGCAGGAAGCCTGGCTGCAAGGCGTGCCGTTCTACATCGACGAGCGCGCCATCGTGCCGCGTTCCTTCATCGCCGAATTGCTTGCCGACGGCAGCATCGACCCCTGGCTGGGAACGCACACGCATCGCGTGCTGGACCTGTGCACCGGCAACGGCAGCCTCGCGGTGCTCGCCGCCCTGGCCTGGCCCGAGGTGCAGGTGGAGGGAGCCGACCTTTCGCCCGAGGCGCTGGAGGTGGCCCGCATCAACATCGAGCGTCACCAGCTGCAAACGCGCGTGCGCCTGCAGGTGTCGGATGGCCTGTCGGCCTGCGCTGGGCCCTATGACCTGATCCTGTGCAACCCGCCCTATGTCAACGCCGCCAGCATGGTCGCCCTGCCCGCCGAGTACCGCGCCGAACCCGAGCTGGCCCTGGCCGGCGGCACGGACGGCATGGACTTCATACGACCGCTCCTGCGTGAGGCCCCCTCGCGCATGACCGAGCATGCGGTCCTGGTGCTGGAAATCGGTAACGAACGCGCGCACTTCGAGGCGGCATTTCCCCACCTGGAAGCCGTGTGGCTGGACACCAGCGCCGGCGACGACCCGGTGCTGCTGCTCACGCGCGAGGCGCTGGTTCGCGGAAGGAACATTGCATGATCCAGCTGCGCGACGTCATCCTGCGCCGCGGCGCCAAGGTGCTCCTGGACAAGGTCTCGGTCACCCTCAACCCCGGCGAGAAGGTCGGTCTGGTCGGGCGCAACGGCGCCGGCAAGTCCACCCTCTTCGCTCTGTTCAACGGCAGCTTGCATGAGGACGGTGGCGACTTCTCCATCCCCGCGCACTGGCAGATGGCCCAGGTCGCCCAGCACATGCCCGAGACCGAGGAGCCCGCCACCGACTTCGTGCTCGCCGGTGACACCCGCCTGATGGGGGTGCGCGCGCAACTGGCGCAAGCCGAAGCGGCCCTGGAGGCTGACCCCGACGACGTGGACGCCGGCATGGCCATCGCCCAGGCCCATGCCGACCTGCACGACGCAGGCGAGCACGACGCCGTACCCCGCGCCCAGGCGCTGATCCTGGGCCTGGGTTTTCGCACCGACGAACTCGATCGCCCTGTCAACAGCTTCTCTGGCGGCTGGCGCGTGCGCCTGCAACTGGCACGCGCCCTCATGTGCCCCTCCGACCTGCTGCTGCTGGACGAACCGACCAACCACCTGGACCTGGACGCCCTGGTCTGGCTGGAAGCCTGGCTACAACGCTATGCGGGCACGCTGATCGTGATCAGCCACGACCGCGAATTCCTCGACGCGGTCACCAACGTCACCCTCCACATCGAGAACCAGCGCCTCACGCGCTACGGCGGCAATTACAGCGCCTTCGAGTCCATGCGCGTGCTGCAGCTGGAGCAGCAGCAATCGGCCTTCTCGCGCCAGCAGGAAAAGATCGCCCACCTGCAAAAATTCATCGACCGCTTTAAGGCCAAGGCCAGCAAGGCCAAACAGGCCCAGAGCCGGGTCAAGGCACTGGAGCGCATGGAGAAGGTCGCGCCGGTGCTGGCCGAGGCCGACTTCACTTTCGAATTCAAGGAGCCGGCCAACCTGCCCAACCCGATGCTGGCAATCAGCGCCGGCGAATTCGGCTACCGCCAGGAGGACGGCAGTGCCCGCACCATCCTGCGCGGTGTGAACCGATCGGTGTTGGCGGGCCAGCGTATCGGCATCCTGGGCGCCAACGGCCAGGGCAAGTCCACCCTGGTCAAGACCATCGCGCACGACCTGCCCGCGCTGGGCGGCACCCTCACCGAAGGCAAGGGCCTGAACATCGGCTATTTCGCGCAGCAGGAACTGGACGTGCTGCAGCCGGACTCGAATCCGCTGGAGCACATGATCCGCCTGGCGCGCGACGTCGGTCCGCAGGCCCGCGAGCAAGAGCTGCGCAACTTCCTGGGCACCTTCAACTTCTCTGGCGACATGGTGTCGCAGGCAGTGGGCACCATGAGCGGCGGCGAGAAAGCTCGCCTGGTCCTGGCCATGATGGTCTGGCAACGTCCCAACCTGCTGCTGCTGGACGAACCCACCAACCACCTGGACCTGGCCACGCGCGAGGCCCTGTCCATGGCCCTGAACGAATTCGAGGGTACCGTCATGCTGGTGAGCCACGACCGCGCCCTGCTGCGAGCGGTGTGCGACGAGTTCTGGATGGTGGGCCGAGGCGAGGTCAGCCCCTTCGACGGCGACCTCGACGACTACCAGCAGTACCTGCTGGACGAATCGCGCCGGCTGCGCGAACAGGCGCGCGCCATCTCCCAGGCGGCCACGTCCGCACCAGCGCTTGCACCCGCACCGGTACCCGCCGCCACACGGCGTCCCGTCGCGTCGTCGCAGCTGCGCCCCTTGCAACGGGACCTGGAAAAGACCGAGCAGCACATGGCGGCTCTGCAGCAGGAACAAGCCGCACTGGAGGCGCAGCTCTCCTTGCAGCCCACCCCGGCGCAGATCGCCGAGGCCGGCCGCCGCCTCAAGACCGTAGGCGAGGAGCTGGCCCGGCTCGAGGAAACCTGGCTGGACCTGTCCACGCAGATTGAAGCCCTCGGCACAGCCCCCTGCTGATGGAGTTGTCCAGCGCGCCTGTGGTCTAGGCTGTGGACAGATCGCAGGACAACTGTCGCAAGCCTCGCCAGGACTGGCTCTCCACAGGATGCCCAAAAAGTAGGCAGACGGGCAAGGCCAAGGCTGGAGGGAACAGCATGCGGCAGACGAAAAAAAAAACAGCAGCCGGTCAGGCTGCTGTTTTGAGGGGTTCTGGTAGGACGTGCGGGATTCGAACCTGCGACCAACGGATTAAAAGTCCGCTGCTCTACCAACTGAGCTAACGTCCCACGGATGCTTTTTGAGGGCACCTTCGCCACAAGGGCTTTTTCACTGTCTCCGCTGCGTTTCCACTGCAGGACAGCCCAAGAGTATAGCCTATTTTCGGCCGCTTTCGCGAGCCACTCGATCCAGCACCCAGCCCGCCACGCACTGGCCGAACGTGGCGGTCACGCTCACCACCGAGCCATAGCCGTGGCAATTGAGGGATCCATCCCCTGCGCCCTCGAGATCGCAGGAAGCGTCGGGCGGGGCGACCGCCTCACGGCTGAACACACAGGGCACGCCGATGGTCTTGCCCTCACGCGCCGCGCCGTGGAACTTGCGCAGGCGGTACCGCAGCTGGGCCAGCAAGGGATCGTGCGTGGTGCGAGACAGGTCGTCGATGTCGACCGCGTGTGCCAGCCGCTTGCCGCCTGCAGCGCCCACGCTGATGAAGCGGCTGCGCGTGCGCAGAGCCCAGGCGGCCATGGCCTCCTTGGCGCGCACCGCGTCGCAGGCGTCGATGACCGCATCCACGCCACCGGGCAGCAGGCTCGGCCAGTTGTCGGCGTCCACGAATTCTTCGATACCGTGCACCGTGCAGTGCGGATGGATTTGCGCGATGCGATCGCGCATGGCCTGCACCTTGGCCTGCCCCACGGTGGCGGTCAGCGCATGAACCTGCCGGTTGATATTGGATTCAGCCACATGGTCCAGGTCGATCAGCGTGATCTCGCCGACCCCGCTGCGCGCCAGGGCCTCGACAGCCCAGGACCCGACGCCGCCGATGCCCACCACCGCCACATGGGCCGCGCGGATCGCTGCGGCACCGGCCACGCCGTAGAGGCGCTCCAGCCCGCCGAATCGCCGCTGCAGGTCGACCGGCGCGTCCAGGCCGTTCACGGCGATCAGCGCAGCCGCGCGAGCCGTTCGCGCGCGGCGACCGCCGCTTCGGACTGCGGATAGGCCTTGATCAGGTCGCCCAGCGTCTTGCGTGCGCCGGCCGTGTCCTTCAACTCGATCTGGCAGTTGGCAATGGCCAGAGCCGACTCGGGCGCCCGCGTGTCCTCGGGCGCGCGGGCCAGCAGCGCACGGAAGTTGGCGATGGCCCCCTTGTAGTCACGTACGCCATATTGAGCGTTGGCCTGCCAGAACAACGCCGCGTTGGTGTACCCCGACTGCGGGTAGCGACGCAGGAAATCGGCGAAGGCGGTCTGGGCCGGCTGGAATTCGCCCTTGCGGAACATCGCGAGGGCCGCGTCGTACTCGCGCTGCTCGGCGGGCTCGGCCGTGAACTCGCGCCCATCGAGGGTCACCTTGACCGGATCGAAACGACGCAGGCGTTCTTCCACGCCCTGGGCCACGTCCTTTTGGCGGCGCTGCACTTCGGACAGGTCACGGGCGAACTGTTCGTCCTGCCCGCGCATGCGCGCGAGCTCGGCACGCAGGGTATCGATCTGGGTCTGCAGCACCAGCGCGCTGCGGCGGGCCAGATCGCCTTCGTCCAGGGCGCGTTTGAGCTCCTCGGCCTGCTTCTCGATCACCTGGCGCTGGGACTCGGTCTGTACACGCAGGGACTCGGTCTGTACACGCAGGGCCTCGACCCGTTGGCGCAGATCGCGAATCGCCAGGCGCGCCTCGTCGTCGGAGAACAGGCTGGCCGAGGCACCCAGCGGCGCGACCAGGGCCATCGCGGCGAGGGCGGCAGCCGTCCAAATGGATAGGCGGTGTTTCATCAGCGGTAGGTGATCTCGGCGCGGCGGTTCTTGGCCCAGGCGCTGGCGTCAGAGCCGGTCTCGGCAGGTTTTTCCTTGCCAAAGCTCACGGCTTCAACCTGGTTGTCCGCCACACCCAGGAGGCTCAGAGCGCGGCGCACGGCTTCGGCACGTCGCTGGCCCAGGGCCAGGTTGTACTCGCGGCCGCCGCGTTCGTCGGTGTGGCCCTCGATGGCGATGCGCCGCGCGGGATTGGCCCGCAGGAAACGGGCATGGCCCTCGATCAGCCCCTGGAACTCGGCCTTGATCGCGACGCTGTCGTAGTCGAAATAAACCAGGCGGGCCACGCCCGCCGGACCGGCCACCTGGCCCGCGGTGTTGTCGGCAGACACCGACGCCACACGGCTTTGTGCGCCGGCACGCGGGTCCACCGCGGCAGCAGCACGCGGATCAGCCTGCACGCCAGCAGGTCCAGCAGTGCGGTCCTCCACCGGCACCTGGCCATCGTTGAGGCTCACGCTGCTGCAACCGGCCAGGGTGGCTGCCAGGGCCAGGGCCCACCAGATCTTCTTGTTCATTCGAAAGACTCCTCTAAAAATGATATGCAGCGCCGCCTCAGCGGGGGAACGGACCCCAGTCCGGTTCGCGGATGTCACCGCCCTGCCCGGCCAGCCTGGCCTTGATCCGGCCATCGACGGTACTGGTCATGAGCGCCTCGCGGCCCCCCTGGCGCGTGGCGTACATGATCAGGCGGCTGTTCGGGGCGAAGCTGGGGCTCTCGTCGGCGGTCGTATCGGTGATGCCGGTCACGGTGCCGGAGGCCAGTTCCATGACGTGCAGCTTGAAGGCCCCGCCGACGCGCGAAATGTAGGCCAGCCACCGACCGTCTGGGCTGAGGGCGGGCGAGATGTTGTAACTCCCAGTGAACGTGACCCGCTCTGGGCTGCCACCCGTGGCGGCCACCCGATAGACCTGAGGTGCACCCCCGCGGTCACTCACGAAATAGAGGCTGCGCCCGTCGGGAGCGTAGACGGGTTCGGTATCGATGCTGCCGGACTCGAGCAGGCGGCGGGGTTCGCCGCCGTTGGCGTCGAGGGTGTAGATCTGCGAACCGCCCTCGCGACTGAGGGTGACGGCCAGTGTGCGCCCGTCGGGCGCCCAGGCCGGCGCACTGTTGGAGCCGCGGAAATTGGCCACCAGACGCCGCCGGCCGCTGGCGACGTCGTGCACGTACACCACGGGCTTGCGCGATTCAAAGGAGACATAGGCCAGTTGCGTTCCATTGGCCGACCAGGCCGGCGAGATGATCGGCTCGGGACTGGCCAGGGCCGACTGCGCGTTCTCGCCGTCGGCGTCGGCCACCCACAGGTTGAAGCGCTCGGCAGCCTTGGTCACATAAGCGATGCGGGTCGAAAAAACACCGCGTTCGCCCGTGAGCTTTTCATAGATGAAGTCGGCGATGCGGTGCGCCGCCAGCCGCAGGTCGCCTGCCACCACCGCATAGCTCTGGCCGCCCAGATCCTGCAGCCGAACGATGTCCCACAGACGAAAACGCACGTCCCAGCGACCGTCGGCCAGACGGGTGATGCTGCCGGCACACAGGGCATCGGCGCCGCGCTGGCGCAGGGGCGCCACGTCAGGGCGGGCGACCTCGTCGATCGACAGGCCCGCTGCGTCGACGGCACGGAACTGGCCGCTGCGCTCCAGGTCGGCCAGCACGATGGCGGCGATCTTCTGGGGCGCTGCGCCCTCGCCCCGGAATTCGGGCACGACGACAGGCAGTTGCGTGAGGCCCACACCGGCCACTTCAACGCGAAACTGGGAGAGCGCCGAGGCGGACAGCATCAGCCCCATGGGGGCCAAGACCAGGCGACGGCGCAGGGTAGACGGTGGGGTCACTCGATTCATGGGTGCCTCGAATGGTACTGGGTGCCGCAGGGGCCGCTGCGGCGCGCGCGAAGGTGCGGCGCACCCGCAGCCTGGAAGGATAGGCGATTCAAATTACACTCTCGGCTTTGTATGCAGGTCACTGAGGTCCTTTCCCACGCCCCAGGGCGATGCCGCTCCTGCGGCGGTGCCTGGGCCCCTGGTCATTATCAACTGGACGCAGCGGCCTGCACCCCGCGGGCGTCCGTCTGACCGGAGACCGCCTTGCGCCATTTCCTGTTTCGCCCCGGGTCCTGGCGCCGGATGCGCCCGTACTTCGGCCACCAGCCCTGGGTCTGGGCCCTGGCGGCCCTGGCTACCGCCCTCGCCGCCTCCACCGAACCTATCGTGCCGGCTCTCATGGGGCCGCTCCTGGACAAGGGATTCAGCCAGAGTGGCATTCCCCTGTGGTCCGTGCCCGTCGTCCTGATCGGCCTCTTTGCGGTCCGGGGCCTGGCGCTTTACACCGCCAAGATGGCGCTGGCCAAGATCGCCAACGACGGCGTGATGAAGCTGCGGCGCGTGCTGTTCGAGCGCCTGCAGGGTGCGGCCCTGGCCGACCTCACGCCCTATTCCTCCAGCGAGCTGTCCAACACCCTGGTCTACGAGGTTCAGGCCGGCATGGGCCAGCTCGTGGGCGGCCTGCTCACGCTGGTCAAGGACAGCCTCACCCTGCTGGCCCTGCTGTCCTACCTCCTGCTCCTGAACTGGCAGCTGTCGCTGCTGGTGCTGGTGCTGTTTCCGGCGGTGGGCTGGGTCCTGCGCGCCTTCACCAAGCGCATGTACCGAGTCACCCACCAGACCCAGGAAACCACCGACAAGCTGGCCTATGTGATCGAGGAAAACGTGCTGGCCGACCGCATGATCCGCCTGCACGGCGCGCAGGCGCGCCAGCGCGAACGCTTTGACGGCCTGTCCAACCACCTGCGCCAATTGAACATGAAGGCCGCGACCGCCGCCTCGGCCATCACGCCCCTGACGCAGATGCTGGCCGCCGCCACCCTGTCGGCCGTGATCGCCCTGGCCCTCTGGCAGACCCGGACTTCAACCGAGACGGTGGGCAGTTTCGTCTCCTTCATTACCGGCATGCTGATGCTGATCACGCCGCTCAAGGGCCTGGCGGACGTGGCCAACCCCATCACCCGCGGCATGGCGGCCGTCGACCGCGCGCTGGACTTCATTGACGGCCTGCACCACGAACCCAGCGGGACGACGCCTCTGGCGCGGGCGCAGGGCCATGTGGTCTTCGACCAGGTCACGGTGCGCTATGCCGCTGACGGCCCGCCGGTGCTGGACGCCCTGAGCCTGGACATCGCGCCGGGCGAGGTGGTGGCCCTGGTCGGCCCCTCGGGCGGCGGCAAGACCACGCTGGCCAACCTGCTGCCACGCTTCGTCGAACCACAAGCCGGCAGCATCCGATTGGACGGCCATGACCTGGCCAGCCTGCAAATCGGGGCCCTGCGCCGGCAGATCGCGATGGTCAGCCAGGACATCGTGATGTTGAACCAGTCGGTGGCCGACAACGTCGCCCTGGGCCAGGCCGTGGACCGCGCACGGGTGCAGGCCTGCCTGGAGGCGGCCAACCTGGGGGCGCACGTGGCCAGCCTGCCCGGGGGCATGGACACCCTGCTCGGTCACAACGCCTCCGACCTCTCTGGGGGACAGCGCCAGCGCCTGGCCATTGCGCGCGCCCTGTACAAGGACGCGCCCGTCCTGATCTTGGACGAAGCCACCTCGGCCCTCGACAACGAATCGGAACGTCTGGTTCAACAGGCCCTGGCCCGCCTGGTGGCGGGCCGCACCACCCTGATCATCGCCCACCGCCTGTCCACCATCGAGCGCGCCGACCGCATCGTGGTCCTCGATCGCGGTCGTATCGCCGAACAGGGCACACACGCCCAACTGCTCGAAAAGGGCGGCCTGTACAGCCGCCTGCACCAGAGCGACCTGCAGCCGGCACACGAGGCGCCCTCCCCCTCCGCTCAGGCCTGAGCGCGACGCTTTGTGCGCGGTAGACCGGTCGCCGCAGGCGATGGTGGGTGGCCGTCGCTCTTGCATTTTTTACAGAGTCGCGCCCTCAGGCAGGACAGTGCTCCCTATCATGGTCCGCCGACTCTGGAGGCGACGCACCATGCCCACCCACGAACCCGATCCCCGCGCGGTACTGGTCGCCGGTGGCTGCGGTTACATCGGCTCGCACATGGTTCGCATGCTGCGTGACCAGGGCCTGCGCCCCGTCGTCATCGACAACCTGTCCACCGGTCATGCCGATGCAGTGCAGGCCGGCGAACTGCGTCAGGGCGACATCGGCGACCGACCCTTTGTGCAGGCGGTCCTGCGCGAGGTGCGGCCCGTCTGCGTGATGCACTTCGCGGCGGCCAGCCTGGTGGGCGAATCCACCCGCAACCCGTCCAAGTACTGGCGCAACAACCTCGCACAGACCCTGACCCTGCTGGACGCCCTGGTGGATAACGGGCTGCCGCCTTTCATCTTCTCGTCGACCGCTGCGGTGTTCGGCAACCCGCACGAAACACCCATCCCCGAAACCCACCCGTGCCGGCCGATCAATCCCTATGGCCACAGCAAGCTCGCGGTGGAATTCCTGCTGCAGGACTATGCGCAGGCTCATGGACTGCGCGCGATCGCCCTGCGCTATTTCAACGCCGCAGGGGCACACCCGGACGGATCACTGGGTGAACGTCACGACCCCGAAACCCACCTGATCCCGCTGGTGCTGCAGGCCGCCAGCGGCAGGCGTGCACGGATCGCGCGCTTTGGCAGCCAGCACGCCACGCCCGATGGCTCGTGCATCCGCGATTACATCCACGTGCAGGACCTGTGCGCTGCCCACCTGCTGGCCTTGAAGCGGCTGGTGGCCGGTGGTGCCAGTGACACCTACAACCTGGGCAACGGCTTGGGGCACTCGGTCAACGAGGTGATCGCCGCAGCCCGGCGCGTCACCGGTCGGCCCATTACCGTACACGACGAACCTGCGCGCGCGGGTGACCCGCCGATCCTGGTAGCCGACGCCACCCGTGCGCGCCGAGAACTGGGATGGACGCCGCTGTACCCCGACCTCGACAGCATCCTCTCGCACGCCTGGCAGTGGGAGCGGCGCCAGCAGACCCTCACCGCCTGAACACACTCGTGACGGGTGGGAGTCAGCTACAGCAGCACGATGTCGTACTGGTCCTGGCCCATGGCCGCATCGCTTTGCAGCGAGATCGGCTTGCCGATGAAGTCCGAGAGGCCCGCCAGGTGCTGACTCTCCTCGTCCAGGAACAGTTCCACGACCTTGGGCGAGGCCACGATACGGTACTCACGCGGGTCGAACTGGCGCGCCTCGCGCAGGATCTCTCGCAGGATGTCGTAGCAGGCGCTGCGCGCCGTACGCACCTGACCGGTACCCTGGCAGGCAGGACAGGGTTCGCACAGCACGTGGGCCAGTGATTCGCGGGTGCGCTTGCGGGTCATCTCCACCAGCCCCAGCTGGGAGAAACCACCCGCCATGGTCTTGACCCGGTCGCGCGCCAGGTGCTTGTGCAGCTCCGCGAGCACCGCCTCACGGTGGTCGGCGCGCTGCATGTCGATGAAGTCCACGATGATGATGCCGCCCAGATTGCGAAGCCGCATCTGGCGCGCGATGGCCTGCGCTGCCTCCAGGTTGGTCTTGAAGATGGTCTCGTCGAAATTACGCGCGCCCACGAAGCCGCCGGTGTTCACGTCCACGGTGGTGAGCGCCTCGGTCTGGTCCACAACCAGGTAGCCACCCGACTTCAGGTCGACCCGGCGCCCGAGCGCGCGGTTGATCTCGTCGTCGATGGCGTACAGGTCAAAGATCGGTCGCTCGCCCTTGTACAACTGCAGCCGCCCCGCCGCTGCCGGCATGAACTCCTGCCCGAAGGCCTGCAGATTCGCGAATTGTTCGCGCGAGTCGATCCGGATCGTCTGAGTGTCTTCACTCACGAGGTCCCGCAGCACGCGCTGCAGCAGGCTCAGGTCCTGGTGCAGGAGCGAGCCAGGCGGCAGGGCAGTGCCGGCCTGGCGGATACGAGCCCAGGTCTTGCGCAGGTAGGCAATGTCGTCGGCCAGCTCCGCATCCGAGGCATCCTCGGCATTCGTACGCAGGATGAAACCGCCCCCGCCGCCCTGGACGGGCGTGCCAGCCAGCGCCTGCAGGCGGGTACGCAGCGCATCGCGCTGGGCCAGCGGGATCTTCTGGGACACGCCCACGTGGTCGTCCTGGGGCAGGTGCACCAGCAGGCGCCCGGCGATGCTGACCTGCGTGGACAGGCGTGCCCCCTTGGTGCCGATAGGGTCCTTGATCACCTGCACCATCAGGGGCTGGCCCTCGAACACCTGCTTCTCGATGGGGATGACCGGCTGGGACTGGCGTCCGGCGCTCAGGCTCTCCCCCTCGGGAGTGGGCTGCCACACATCGGCCACGTGCAGGAAGGCTGCGCGCTCCAGCCCGATGTCGATGAAGGCCGACTGCATGCCTGGGAGTACACGGGCCACCTTGCCCAGGTAGATGTTGCCCACCAGGCCGCGTTCGAGGGTGCGTTCGGCGTGCAGCTCCTGCACGGCACCATTCTCGACGATGGCCACCCGGGTCTCTTGCGGAGACCAGTTGATCAGGATGTCTTGCTGCATGCCCATGGAACTTCGGTGGCTGAGGGGACGCGGCCCGGGTAACGCGGAACTACGTGAGGATGCCGAAGGCGCGCAGCAGGCCCGCCGTCTCGTGCATCGGCAGGCCCATGATGCCAGAGTAGCTACCGTCGATCCGCGTGACGTGCATTGCCGCTCGGCCCTGGATCGCATAGGCACCGGCCTTGCCCAGGGGCTCGCCGGTGGCCACATAGGCCTGGATGCGGGCCTGCGTGAGAGCCTCGAAGGTCACGCGCGAAGCGCTCAGCGCCTGCAGCCGCCGGCCTGGCGTCCCAACGGCTACGGCAGTGAGCACCCGATGGGTGGCACCGGCCAGTTCGGACAGCATGCGCACCGCATCCGCCGCGTCCTGCGGCTTGCCGTAGAGGCGGCGGCCCCGAGCCACCGTGGTGTCGGAGCACAGCACGGGCGCCGGCGGCAGCCCGCGCCGCTTCAGGCGGGCCAGGGCGGCGTCCAGCTTGAGCGCGGTCACACGCTGCACATAACGCACAGGCGCCTCGCCAGGTCGTGCCGCCTCGATCGCCTCGGCATCCTCCGAGGGGTCGGGCAGCAGGAGCTCGTGCGCCACACCCAATTGCTCGAGCAGCTGGCGCCGGCGCGGGCTCTGAGAGGCCAGGTAGATGAAGGGGGCGGTCATTCGCGGTGGTAGGGATGCCCGGCGTTCAGGGACCAGGCTCGATACAGCTGTTCGACCAGCAGCACCCGCACCATGGCGTGCGGCAGGGTCAGATCGGACAGTCGGATGCGTTCGTGCGCAGCCTGCCGAAAGGTGGGCTCGAGCCCGTCGGGCCCGCCGATCACCAGAGCGACATCATCGCCCTCGAGTTGCCAGGACTGGAGCTTCGCGGCCAGGGCCTGGGTGGTCAGCGCGGTGCCCCGCTCGTCCAGTGCCACGACACGCGCGCCGCGCGGAATCTGCGCCTCGATGCGCTCACGCTCGGCGGCGAGCAGCGCGGGCACGGTGCGCGAGGCTCGCGGCTCGGTCTTGACCGCACGCAGCTCGATCTTCAGTTCAGGGGGAAAGCGCTTGGCGTAATCGTCCCAGGCCGTCTGCGCCCAGTCCGGGACGCGCAGGCCTACCGCCACGACGCACAGCTTCATGCCTTGCGGGTGGCCGTCCCGGCGGAGGTCTTGCGAGCGGGGGACTTGGCACCAGGCTTTGCAGGTGCCTTGGCGCCAGACTTGGGCGCCGTCTTGGCCGCGGTCTTCACGGGGCTTTTGACGGCGGCCTTGGCAGGGGCCCTCGCGGGGGTCTTGCCAGCCACCTTGGCCGCCGCAGCCCGGCGCGCTGCCTTCTTGGCCTCGGCCTTCTTCTTGGCAGCGGGCGAGCGCGCCGCGTCATCTGCGGCCTTGGAGGCGGTCTTGGCCGCACTGCTGCGGCGCAGGGACGTGGGCGCAGCCTTTGCGGCTGCCGGCTTCACCGACGGGGCCGGCGCCGCGGGCTTGGGTGCGCCCAGCTTCAGGCGCACCGGCTTCTCGCCCCAGATATCTTCGAGGTGGTAGTAGGTGCGGATCGCGGGCTGCATGATGTGGGCGACAGCCGCCCCGCAGTCCACGATGATCCATTCGCCGTTCTCTTCGCCCTCGATGCGCGGCTTGGAGAAGCCGGCGTCACGTACCGCGTCGCGCACGCTGGCGGCCAGGGCTTTGGTCTGGCGATTGGAGGTGCCAGAGGCCACGATCACTCGCTCGAACAAGGGCGAGAGGTGCTCGGTGTTGAACACCTGGATGTCCTGCGCCTTGACGTCCTCCAGACCCTCCACGATGGCGCGCTGCAGGCGCTGGGTGTCTTTCTTCGCGGTGGATTCTTGGGTCATCAGGCAGGCAGATAAAGGTGGTGTTGGTCAATATAGCGCGCGACCGCCGGGGGAACCAGATGGTCGATCCCGAGGCCGCTGGCGCGGCGGGTACGGATGTCGGTGGCACTGACTGGCAAGGGCGGCAGGGTGATCGGTACCCACTGCTGGCCGGGCAACCGGGAGGGGTCCACGGCGCCCGCAGGCGCGTCGGCGCGGGGCCGGACAGCGACGCAAATTATAGCGAGGCGGCCAATCTCGGCGCTTTCGCGCCATTGGTCGAAGGTATCGGCCTGGTCGGCTCCGATCACCAGCACCAGGGTGTCCTGCGGGTGTTCGCGTTGCAGTTCGCGCAGCGTGTCCACGGTGTAGGTCGGGCCGTCGCGTCGCAACTCGCGGTCATCGACCACCACGCCCGGCATGTCGGCGAAGGCCAAACGCGTCATCGCCAGACGGTGGCCGCTGGCGCTGAGCGCTCGCGCCTTGTGCCAGGCGCTGCCTGTGGGCAGGACCCTCAATTCGTCCAGTTGCAGTTGGGCCAGAGCCGCCCTCGCCAGCGCCACGTGGGCACTGTGCGGAGGGTCGAAGGCGCCGCCAAACAGGCCCAGGCGGCGCCCTGTGCTCACACCCACTCCCGGGGAACGATGAACTTGCGGTACAGGTCGTCCTCGGGCGTGCCGGGCTCGGGCTGGACCTGGTAGGCCCAGCTGGCCATCGGCGGCATGGACATCAAGATGGACTCGGTGCGGCCGCCCGATTGCAGGCCGAAGTGCGTGCCACGGTCCCACACCAGGTTGAACTCGACATAGCGGCCCCGGCGATATAGCTGGAAATTGCGCTCGCGCTCGCCATAGGGCATGTCCTTGCGCCGACGCACGATGGGCAGGTAGGCCTCGTTGAAGGCATCGCCGACCGCACGCATCATGGCGAAGCTGCGCTCGGGCCCGAGCTCGGAGAAGTCGTCGAAGAACACGCCCCCCACGCCACGCTGCTCGCCACGGTGCTTGAGGGTGAAGTATTCGTCGCACCAGGTCTTAAAGCGTGGGTACTTGTCGTCGCCGAAGGGCGCCAGCGCGTCGCGACAAGTGCGGTGAAAGTGCACCGCGTCCTCTTCGAAGCCGTAATAGGGCGTGAGGTCCATGCCGCCACCAAACCAGCACACCGGCTCGCCGCCCGCAGGGGTGGCGGCGATCATGCGCACGTTCAGGTGGACGGTGGGCGCGTAGGGGTTGCGCGGATGGAACACCAGCGACACGCCCATGGCTTCAAAGGGCGCGCCGGCCAGCTCGGGCCGATGCTGCGTGGCCGAGGGCGGCAGCTTCGGGCCCGTGACATGCGAGAAACCGCAGCCGGCGCGCTCGAAGACCTGGCCGTTTTCCAGGATCATGGTGATGCCGTTGCCTTGCAGGGGTTCGCCCGCAGGCTTGGCCCAGGCGTCGGATAGAAAGCCATGGCCATCAGCCTCGGCAATGCCGTCGGTGATGCGCTTTTGCAGTCCCAGCAGGTAATCGCGCACGCTGGTAATCGGGTTCATGGAATCAGCCCTTCACGGCCCGATGGCCGATGTCGGTGCGCCACTGGGCGCCGTCAAAGGAAATGCCCCGCAGGACTTCGTAGGCGCGCACCTGGGCCGCCTTGACCGTATCGGCCAGTGCGGTCACGCACAGCACGCGCCCGCCGCTGGTCACGGTCTGGTCGCTCTGGCGCACCGTGCCGGCATGGAACACCATGGCGTCGGGCGCCTCCTGCGGCAGGCCATGGAGCACATCGCCCTTGCGCGGATTCATGGGGTAGCCCCCTGCGGCTATCACCACGCCGAGGGCGGTGCGGCGGTCCCATTGCAGTTCGAGGGCGTCGAGCCCGCCAGAGGTGGCAGCCAGCATCACCTCGACCAGGTCGGACTTCAGGCGCATCATGATCGGCTGGGTCTCAGGGTCACCCATGCGGCAATTGAATTCGAGCGTCTTGACCTGGCCCTGCGCGTCGATCATGAGACCCGCGTACAGAAATCCGGTGTACGGGATGCCGTCTTTTTCCATGCCGCGGAGGGTCGGCAGGATCACTTCGCGCATGGCGCGGGCGTGGATCTCGGGCGTCACCACCGGCGCGGGCGAGTACGCGCCCATACCGCCGGTGTTGGGACCCTGGTCGTTGTCCTGCAGGCGCTTGTGGTCCTGGCTGGTGGCCAGCGCGGTGACGTGACGGCCGTCGCACAGCACGATGAAGCTGGCCTCCTCGCCGACCAGGAACTCCTCGATCACCACGCGTGCACCGCCCTGGTTGTGGGAGACGCCGAGCTTGTTGTCCAGGAGCATGAAGTCGATGGCCTCATGGGCCTCGGCCAGGGTCATGGCCACCACCACGCCCTTGCCCGCCGCCAGGCCGTCGGCCTTGATGACGATGGGCGCTCCCTGCTGGTCCACGTAGGCATGAGCCTGCAGGGCATCGGTGAAGGTTTCGTAGGCCGCGGTGGGAATGCCGTGGCGCTTCATGAAGGCCTTGGAAAAGGCCTTGGAGCTTTCAAGCTGGGCCGCCGCCTGCGTGGGCCCGAAGATGCGCAGACCTGCAGCGCGAAAGGCATCGACCACCCCGGCCGCCAGCGGCGCCTCGGGGCCCACCACCGTCAGGGCGATCTTCTCGTCCAGCGCCCACTGGCGCAGCCCGGCGACGTCGGTGATGGGGATGTTCTCCAGGCGCGGGTCCAGCGCCGTGCCGCCGTTGCCGGGAGCGACGTAGACCGCCTGCACCTTGGGCGACTGGGCCAGCTTCCAGGCCAGGGCGTGCTCGCGGCCGCCGCTACCGATGACAAGGACTTTCATGCGGGGATGTCTGCGTTGTGGAAAACGTCCTGCACGTCGTCCAGGTCCTCGAGCATGTCCAGCAGCTTTTGCATGCGAGCGGCTTCATCGCCGGCAAGCTCGATGGTGTTCTCGGGCCGCCAGGTGACCTCGGCCATCTCGGGCTTGAGGCCTTGAGCGTCCAAGGCGTTTTTGACCGCTTCGAAGGTGCCCGGCGCGGTGAGCACCTCGATCGCGCCTTCGTCATCGGTGATGACGTCATCCGCGCCCGCTTCCAGGGCGACCTCCATGACCTGGTCTTCGCTCGTGCCGGGCGCCAGGATCAACTGGCCGCAGTGCTTGAACTGGAAGGCCACCGAGCCTTCGGTGCCCATGTTGCCGCCGTACTTGCTGAAGATGTGCCGCACCTCGGCCACCGTGCGCACCTTGTTGTCGGTCATGGTGTCGACGATGATGGCCGCGCCGCCGATGCCATAGCCCTCGTAGCGAATCTCTTCGTAATGGACACCTTCGAGGTTGCCAGTGGCCTTGTCGATATTGCGCTTGATGGTGTCAGCCGGCATGTTGGCGGCCTTGGCCTTATCCACGGCCAGGCGCAGACGGGGGTTGGCGTTGAGATCGCCACCGCCCTGTCGGGCCGCGACCATGATCTCGCGGATCACGCGGGTCCAGACCTTGCCCCGCTTTTCATCCTGGCGCCCCTTGCGGTGCTGAATATTGGCCCATTTACTGTGTCCAGCCACGGGTGTCGTCCTTGTCAGTTCTGGGTGCGCCGCGCCGGTGCGGGGCTGCACGGGAAAACCCGCATTCTACTTTTCGCCCCCGCACCCTTGGCAGGTGCCTGCGTCGGGGTCCTGCCAGACCAATCCGCCCCCCAAACGACAAAGCCGCCCGAAGGCGGCTTGGCGGCTTTGGCCATGACCCGGTGAGGTCAGGAACCGTCGCTGGACGAGACTTCCTCCGGCTCGGGCTTGGAGCGCCCTTCCTTCTTGGGTAGCGGCTGGATGTCCAGCAGGACTTCGTCCTTGTCATCCAGATCCACGGTCAGGCGACCGCCATCGGTCAGGCGACCGAACAGCAGCTCGTCGGCCAGCGCACGACGAATGGTGTCCTGAATCAGCCTTTGCATGGGGCGTGCGCCCATGAGCGGATCGAAGCCCTTCTTGGCCAGGTGCTTGCGCAGCTTGTCGGTGAAGGTGACGTCGACCTTCTTCTCCTGCAGCTGCTGCTCGAGCACCAGCAGGAATTTGTCGACCACCCGCATGATGACCTGTTCGTCCAGCGCCTTGAAGCTCACGATGGCATCGAGGCGGTTGCGGAACTCCGGCGTGAACAGACGCTTGATATCGGCCATCTCGTCGCCCGCCGCGCGCGGGTTGGTGAAGCCGATGGTGGCCTTGTTCATGGTCTCGGCGCCCGCATTCGTCGTCATGATGATGATGACGTTGCGGAAGTCGGCCTTGCGCCCGTTGTTATCGGTCAGCGTGCCGTGGTCCATCACTTGCAGCAGCACGTTGAAGATGTCAGGGTGTGCTTTCTCGATTTCGTCGAGCAGCAGTACCGCGTGCGGCTTCTTGGTGACGGCCTCGGTCAGCAGACCGCCCTGGTCAAAGCCCACGTAGCCAGGCGGCGCGCCGATCAGGCGGGACACTGCATGCCGCTCCATGTATTCGGACATGTCAAAGCGCATCAGCTCGATGCCCATGATGTAGGCCAGCTGCTTGGCGGCTTCGGTCTTGCCCACACCGGTCGGACCACTGAAGAGGAACGCGCCGATGGGCTTGTCGCCCTTGCCCAGGCCCGAGCGCGCCATCTTGACGGACGCAGCCAGCACCTCCAGGGCCTTGTCCTGGCCGAAGACCACGCTCTTGAGGTCGCGCTCCAGGCTCTGCAACTTGCCGCGGTCGTCGTTGGAGACGTTGGCCGGCGGAATGCGTGCGATCTTGGCCACGATCTCCTCGACCTCGGTCTTGGAAATCGTCTTCTTGCGCTTGCTCACCGGCAGGATGCGCTGCGCGGCACCGGCCTCGTCGATCACGTCGATCGCCTTGTCTGGCAGATGGCGGTCGTTGATGTACTTGGCGCTGAGCTCGGCCGCAGCCTGCAGGGCGTTGGCGGCGTACTTCACGCTGTGGTGTTCTTCGAAGCGCGACTTCAGGCCCTTGAGGATCTCGACCGTCTGCTCGATGGTGGGCTCCACCACATCGACCTTCTGGAAGCGCCGCGACAGGGCTGCGTCCTTTTCGAAGATGCCGCGGTACTCGGTAAAGGTGGTCGCGCCGATGCATTTGAGCTGTCCGCTGGACAGCGCCGGCTTGAGCAGGTTGGATGCGTCCAGCGTGCCCCCCGAAGCAGCGCCCGCACCGATCAGGGTATGGATCTCGTCGATGAACAGCACGGCATTGGGCTTGTCCTTGAGCGACTTGAGCACGCCCTTCAGGCGCTGCTCGAAATCGCCGCGGTACTTGGTGCCCGCCAGCAGCGCGCCCATGTCCAGCGAGTAGACCTGCGACTCGGCCAGGATCTCAGGCACGTCTTTTTGCACGATGCGCCAGGCCAGGCCCTCGGCAATGGCCGTCTTGCCCACACCGGCCTCACCCACCAGCAGCGGATTGTTCTTGCGGCGGCGGCACAGAATCTGGATGACGCGCTCGACCTCGTACTCGCGGCCGATCAGCGGATCGATCTTGCCGTCCTTGGCCGCCTGGTTCAGGTTGAGCGTGAACTGCTCAAGGGCCGAGGCCTTCTCGTTCTTCTCGGCGCCCTCCTCGCCCTCGGCGCCGCCGGGGGCTTCATTGCCCTTGACTGGCTCGGGCGGGTCGCTCTTCTTGATGCCATGGGCGATGAAGTTGACCACGTCCAGCCGGGTGACCCCCTGCTGGTGCAGGTAATACACCGCGTGCGAGTCCTTCTCGCCGAAGATGGCCACCAGCACGTTGGCGCCGGTGACTTCCTTCTTGCCGTTGCCGGTGGACTGCACATGCATGATCGCGCGCTGGATCACGCGCTGAAACCCCAGCGTCGGCTGGGTGTCCACGTCATCGGTGCCCGCCACCTGAGGGGTGTTGTCCTTGATGAAGTTGGACAGCGACTTGCGCAGGTCGTCGATATTGGCCGAGCAGGCCCGCAGCACTTCGGCCGCGCTGGGGTTGTCCAGAAGGGCCAGCAGCAGGTGCTCGACGGTGATGAATTCGTGGCGCTGCTGTCGGGCCTCGACAAACGCCATGTGGAGGCTGACTTCCAATTCCTGGGCAATCATGAAAATTCCTTTGCCTTGCGAGCTGACCCACTCAAAAAAAGATCTTGGCTTAGAGCCACTGTAATCCTGATCCGTTCCACTTTCTCTTACTCGACCGGTTCACTCACACATTGCAGGGGATGCCCAGCCTGTCGAGCCGCGGCCTGAACCTGCTCGACCTTGGTGGCCGCCACATCCCGGGAGTAGACCCCGCAGATCCCTTTCCCGTCCAGGTGGATCTTGAGCATGATCTGGGTGGCCGTTTCCCGGTCCTTGTTGAAATATTCCTGGATCACCACGACCACGAACTCCATCGGGGTGAAGTCGTCGTTGAGCATGACGACCTGATACATCTGGGGCGGCTTCGTCCTCTGAGTCCGACGCTCGATCACGACGGATCCACCGTCATCGTCCTTGGGCCTTTGCTTGGGGACTACCGGCGGGGGAAGGGGCGGTTTACTGGCCATGCGCTTGATTTTATAGAGCCCTCGCGTCTCAACCGCAGAACAGCGCCGGCGGCCGCAGCCCGCATCGACGTGAAGCGTTGACGCACTGCAGAGCATGTCGGTAGTGGGCGCCGTCCAGGCTTGCCCAAGACTGAAAAAAATGAACTTTTGTTTTCAAAAATGTTGACACCGCAACTCACCATCCCAGACACTGCTTTGCCTTAGGACACGCGATTGTCGAAAGACCCAACATGGCGACTGGCACTGTGAAATGGTTCAATGATGCAAAGGGTTTCGGCTTCATCGAACCCGATGGCGGAGGCGCTGACGTCTTCGCGCATTTCTCTGCCATTTCCATGGATGGATTCAAGACCCTCAAGCAGGGCGCTCGCGTGACCTTTGACCTCACCGCAGGGCCCAAGGGTCAGCTGGCCCAGAACATCCAGACCGCGCCCGCATCGCCCGAGCAGGACACAGACAACGATCGCAAGCCAGTTCGCACCGCGCTTCGCGGCGGCGCCTTGCCCACGCCGCTGCAGGCCGATCACTCTGACGCGCATTGACACCTGCAAACACGCAGGCAGCAAGTCCCCCAGCGCCCCCGCCCCTGCACAATGAAAAAGCCGCCTTCAGGCGGCTTTTTGACGAGGCGGTCGTCACGCACGGTAACGGGTCAGAACCCGTGCACCGCGACCTGGCGCAGACTCACATATGGTCGATCATCACCTGGCCGAAGCCGGAGCAGCTGACCTGGGTGGCGCCGTCCATCAGGCGAGCAAAGTCATAGGTCACCTTCTTGCTCAGGATGGACTTTTCCATGGAGCTGATGATCAGGTCCGCAGCCTCGGTCCAGCCCATGTGACGCAGCATCATCTCGGCGGAAAGGATTTCGGAACCCGGGTTCACATAGTCCTTGCCGGCGTACTTGGGTGCCGTGCCGTGGGTGGCCTCGAACATGGCGACAGAGTCGCTCAGGTTGGCGCCGGGGGCGATACCGATGCCGCCGACCTGGGCCGCCAGGGCGTCGGACACATAGTCGCCGTTCAGGTTCAGCGTTGCGATCACGCTGTACTCGGCCGGACGCAGCAGGATCTGCTGCAGGAAGGCGTCGGCGATGGAGTCCTTGACGATGATGTCCTTGCCCGTCTTCGGGTTCTTGAACTTGCACCACGGGCCGCCATCGATCAGCTCGGCACCGAACTCGCGCTGCGCCAGGGCATAGCTCCAATCGCGGAAACCGCCCTCGGTGAACTTCATGATGTTGCCCTTGTGCACGATGGTCACGCTGGGCTTGTCGTTGTCGATGGCGTACTGGATGGCCTTGCGCACCAGGCGCTCGGTACCCTCGCGTGAGACCGGCTTGATGCCGATGCCCGAAGTGGCGGGGAAGCGGATCTTCTTGACGCCCATTTCCTTGATCAGGAAGTCGATGAGCTTCTTGGCTTTGTCGGACTCGGCTTCGTATTCGATGCCAGCGTAGATGTCTTCCGAGTTCTCGCGGAAGATGACCATGTGGGTCTTCTCGGGCTCTTTCAGGGGCGAGGGCACGCCCTTGAAGTACTGAATCGGGCGCAGGCAGACGTACAGGTCAAGTTCCTGGCGCAGGGCCACGTTCAGAGAGCGAATGCCGCCGCCGACAGGGGTGGTCAGGGGTCCCTTGATGGAGACCACGTAGTCCTTGACGGCGTGCAGGGTTTCCTCGGGCAGCCAGACGTCCGGACCGTAGACACGGGTGGACTTCTCGCCAGCGTAGACCTCCATCCAGTGGATCTTGCGCTTGCCGCAGTAGGCCTTGGCCACGGCCGCGTCCACCACCTTGAGCATCACGGGGGTGATGTCCATTCCGGTACCGTCACCCTCGATATAGGGGATGATGGGTTCGTCCGGAACATTGAGCGACATGTCGGATTTGACCGTGATTTTCTGGCCCTGGGCGGGCACCTTGATGTGCTGGTACATGGAAAAAGCGTCTCCGGGGAGGAACAAAAATCTACTAATTTGACCCCACAAACCGGGCCAAATCGCGATTCTAGCGGCGATCAGGGGGTGTCTCCGAGGTGTCACGATCGGGCGGAAGGCGTTCGGAATGCACGAAAATCAAAATTCCTGTCAACCGGCGGGATTTGCCTGCGTTAGTAGGACACCTGCCGGTTCCCCTGCAGGAAAAACCTTGAACAATCCTTAAGGAAACATCATGAAAACCCTGATCGCTGCTCTGGTCGCCGGCCTGTTCGCCGCCTCCGCTTTCGCTCAAGCCCCCGCCGCTACCAAGCCGGCTTCGGCTGCCAAGCCCGCCGCTTCTGCCAAGAAGTAATCGGTTCACCCCGATTGAAAAGCCCGCGTCTCGCGGGCTTTTTTTTACCTCTCTGCTCCCCACGCCCCTTTTGCTCCAGGACTTCAACATGACCAAACTGCTTGCCGGCCTGATCGCCACCGCCTTTGCTGCCACGGCCTTCGCCCAGGCCGCCCCCGCTGCTCCCGCTGCTCCCGCCGCGCCTGCGGCACCGGCCGCCCAGGCTGCACCGGCCGCCGCCGACACCAAGGCTGAGAAGAAGAGCGCCTCCAAGGCCAAGAAATCCAAGAAGGCCAAGAAAGCCAAGAAAGCGGACGCCGCCTGATCCGCAGCCCGCACATCTGCGAATGCCTGCCTTGCGCAGGCATTTTTCATGGTGGCCGCCGACGGGTGACAATGCGGCGATGCGCCCGTTTCTTCGCTTTGCACTGACCGCCCTGGCCGGGATGGCTACCGCCTACGCCCTGGCCCAGGAACCTCAACTGAACCTTCCGCGGGTCAAGCTCACCGCCGGGTTCCACCAGATCGACGCGCAGGTAGCAGGAACGCCGCAGCAGCGTGCGACCGGGCTCATGTGGCGACGGGACATGCCACAGCACGAAGGCATGCTGTTCGTGTTCGAGCAAGCCGCCGTCCAGTGCTTCTGGATGATGAATACACCCTCCCCGCTCACCGCGGCCTTCCTGAGCGACGACGGCACCATCGTCAACCTGGCAGACATGCAGCCGCTGTCGACGCAGTCGCATTGCTCCCGGCGCCCGGTGCGCTTCGTGTTGGAGATGAACCAGGGCTGGTTCGAGAAAAAAGGCCTGCGCGCGGGCGCGCGCTTGACGGGCGAGCCCTTCACGCGCTGAGGGCCGGCGGAAATCGCGAACCGCACGAAAAAGGGCCGCAGCTGCGGCCCTTGCTCTTGGCGCGTGACGGACGCTGGATCAGGCGAAGTTTTTCTGGGCGAACTCCCAGTTCACCAGCTTGTCCAGGAAGGTCTCGACGAACTTCGGGCGCAGGTTGCGGTAGTCGATGTAATAGGCATGCTCCCACACGTCCACGGTGAGCAGCGCCTTGTCGGCGGTGGTCAGGGGCGTGCCGGCCGCGCCGGTGTTGACGATGTCCACCGAGCCGTCGGCCTTCTTGACCAGCCAGGTCCAGCCGGAGCCGAAGTTGCCAACCGCAGACTTGATGAAGGCTTCCCGGAAGGCGGCATAGCTGCCCCACTTGGCGTTGATGGCGGTGGCCAATGCGCCCGTGGGCTCACCGCCGCCGGCGGGCTTCATGCAGTTCCAGAAAAAGGGGTGGTTCCAGATTTGGGCGGCGTTGTTGTAGATCCCGCCAGAGGACTTCTTGATGATGTCCTCAAGGGCCATGGCTTCGAATTCGGTGCCCTTTTGCAGGTTGTTCAGGTTCACTACGTAGGCGTTGTGGTGCTTGCCATGGTGGTACTCCAGCGTCTCTTTGGAGTAATGCGGGGCCAGCGATTCGATGGCGTAGGGCAGCGCGGGAAGGGTGTGTTCCATGGAGTTCCTCGGGGGTTTGTTGCTTTGGGGTCGATGGGTTTGCAGGAGAAGAAACAGGGCACCGCGCCAGTTCGCAGTGCGGGCAACCCAGAATTCTAGGCACTAATCCGGCGAAGAGGCGACCACGGTCAGATCGACCCTGCCGTCGGCCAGGCGAGCCTGAACCGGCTGGCCCGGATGGGCCTGAGCGGAACGGGCCAGTACGGTCCCGTCGGGCTGGGTCAGCAGGGCATAGCCGCGCTCGAGGACCCGGCGCGGATCGAGGCCGACGAGGCGACCCGCCGCGCGCTCCAGTTGCTGAACCTGTCGGCCTAGCGGGGGCTGCGGCGCACGGCGCAAGGCCACGAGCGTCGCCTGCAGCCCGCTGCGCTCGCGGGCCAGGCGCGACTGCAAGGCGTAGCGCAGGCGCTGGGCCTGGCGCTGCAGGCGCTGATGCTGGCCATGAATACGGCCGGAGGGGCGACCCAGGCGCGCGCCATTCGCATCGAGCCGCTGGGCCGCGCCGTCCAGCCGCCGGCGTGCGGCACGCTGCAGCCGAGCCTGTAACGCATCGAGCTCGCTCAGCCAGGTCTCGCGGGCCGGCGCCACCAGTTCGGCCGCCGCCGTCGGCGTGGGCGCGCGCAGGTCGGCACAGAAGTCGGCGATGGTGAAGTCGGTCTCATGGCCGACACCGCACACCACCGGCACGGGGCTGCGCACGAGGGTGCGGGCCAGGGCCTCGTCGTTGAAGGCCCACAGGTCTTCCAGGGAGCCGCCGCCGCGCACCAGCAGGATGGTGTCGATCTCGCCGGCGGCGCCCCGGGCGTAGAGCGACTCGAGCGCAGCGACCAGCTCGCCGGGCGCCTGGGCGCCCTGCACCGCCGCCGGCGCCAGCACCACGGGCACATGGGGCAGCCGCCGCCGCAGGGCGGTGGCGACATCGTGCAGGGCCGCCGCGCCGAGCGAGGTCACCAGGCCGATGCCCCGCGGCATCGGCACCAGGGGGCGTTTGCGCTGCGGATCAAACAAGCCCTCGGCCTCCAGGCGCTCCTTCAGTCGCACGAACTGCTCGAAAAGAGTCCCCTGCCCAGCCCGCTGCAGGCGCTCCACGATCAGTTGCAGATCGCCCCGGGCGTCGTACACGTCCAGCCGGCCTTGAACCTCGACGCTGTCCCCATCGCGCGGGCTGAAGTCCAGCAGGCTGGCCGCGCGACGGAACATGGCGCAGCGGATCTGGCCTGTAGCGTCCTTCAGGCTGAAGTAGCAGTGGCCGCTGGCAGCCCGCGAGAAGCCGGAGATCTCACCCTTGACCGTGACCGGGTTGAAGCGTGCATCCAACGCATCGGCCACCGCACGGCACAGCGCGCCGACGGCCCAGACCCGCCGCGCCTGCTCGATGCCGCGTGCCTCAACCATGGACACCGCGCTGGGCCATTCCGGGCAGGCTCGCGCCTAGGGGGTAGTCCACAGTCGCGAGGGGGGTAGTGATCATTTGGTAGTCAGGTCCCAAAATGCTGATTTTTCGTCGCAAGTAATTGATTTAAAACAGATTTTTTCTGCTCAAAATGTGAACGTTTTATAACTTGCATGATTTGGCGCGGGTTGGCGGCCCATGGGCGGTGGGTTCTGCACAAAGTTATCCACAGGATTTGTGAGATTCTGCCGACCCAGGAGCCGAAAGGTCCTACACCTGAAGTCCGTCGTTGATAATCGGCGTGCACCTGCCCTGACAGGTGACCTGAACCGCGCCGGAGACGCCACCTTGTTTTCGATCATACAAGCCGCCGGATGGCCCATCTGGCCCCTGATTGCCTGCTCCATCGTCGCGCTCGCGCTGATCATCGAACGGTTTCTCAGCCTCAAGACCCAGCGAGTCGTGCCGCCCCAGTTGCTGGACGAAGCGTTGGCCGTGTCTCGGCACTCGCTGCCGCCGCCCGAGGTCGTCAACCAGCTCGAGCAGAACTGCGCGCTGGGGGAGGTGCTGGCCAGCGGCCTGCGCGCCTTGGCCAGCGACCCGCGCAGCTCGGAGGCCCAGTTGCGCGCGGTGATGGAAGCCAGCGGACGCGCCGTGGCCCATCGGCTGGAGCGCTACCTGAGCGCCCTGGGCACGATCGCCTCCGCCGCTCCCCTGCTGGGCCTGCTGGGAACCGTCATCGGCATGATCGAGATCTTCGGCTCGCAGGCGCCGGGCGGTACCACCGGCGGTAACCCGGCTCAGCTGGCGCACGGCATCTCCATCGCGCTTTACAACACCGCCTTCGGACTGATCGTGGCGATCCCGGCCCTGCTGTTCTGGCGCTACTTCCGATCCCGGGTGGACGGCTACCTGCTGGCGATGGAGCTGGCTACCGAGCGCTTCCTTCGGCACCTGACCACCCTGCGACCCTGAGACCGGTGACGCGATGAATTTCCGACCCCGTCCCCGGCACGAACCCGAGATCAACCTGATCCCGTTCATCGACGTGCTGCTGGTGGTCCTGATATTCCTGATGCTGTCCACCACCTACAGCAAGTTCACCGAACTGCAGCTGCGCCTGCCGGTGGCCGATGCCCAGGCCGCGCGCGACCACCCACGCGAGCTGATCGTGGCCGTTAGCGCCGACGGCCGCTATGTGATCAACCGCACCCCGCTGGCCAACCGCAACGTGGATGCCGTTGCGGCTGCCCTGACCGAGGCGGCGAAGGATCCGAAAGACCTCATCGTGATCATCAGCGCCGATGCCGCCGCGCCCCACCAGGCGGTGGTGACGGTGCTGGAGGCGGCCCGCCGCTCGGGACTGGGCCAGATCACCTTCGCCGCACAGACCTCGGGCCAGGCCGGCGGGAGACCCTAGTGTTCCTGCAGCGGGCCTGGCTGCGGCGCAGCGCGCTGGCCTGGAGCCTGCGGCCGCTGGCCTGGCTCTATGGCGCACTGGCGGCCATTCATCGCGGTCTGTATCGGCTCGGGCTGCGGCCCGTCGATCGCCTGCCGGTGCCGGTGGTGGTGGTGGGCAATGTGGTGGCGGGTGGCGCGGGGAAGACACCGGTGGTGATCGCGCTGGTGCAGCACCTGCAGGCCCGTGGCCTGCGACCCGGCGTGATCTCGCGGGGCTACGGCCGCCACGGCGACGCGGCCTGCCACGAAGTCCGGCCCGACGATACCGACGCCCGTCTTGCGGGGGACGAACCTTTGCTGGTCGCCCGGCGCTGCCAGGTGCCGGTGGTGGTCGGGGCTCGGCGCGCGCAGGCGGGCCGACTGCTGCTGGCGCGCCATCCGCAGGTGCAGGTGCTGGTCAGCGACGACGGCCTGCAGCATCAGGCGCTGGCACGGGACATCGACATCTGCGTGTTCGACGCGCGCGGCACCGGCAATGGCTGGCTGCTGCCGGCCGGCCCCCTGCGCGAACCCTGGCCACGCCACGCCGACCTGGTGCTGCGTCCGGTCGGCCTGGCGGCACTGGCAGGCTTCGATATCGGCCGGCACCTGGCCAGCGAGGCGGTTCGAGCCGACGGCATGCGGCGCGCACTGGCCGATCTGGCGCGCGAGCCGGTGGTGGCCGTCGCCGGTATCGCCCAACCCGAGGCGTTCTTCGCGATGCTGAGAGCGGCGGGAGTCGAGCCGGACCGCACCCTGGCCCTGGCCGACCATCACGACTTCGAGGCGCAGCCCGCGGACCTGCCGGTGCAAGGCACCGTCGTGTGCACCGAGAAGGATGCGGTCAAGCTGTGGCGCCACCGCCCGGACGCCTGGGCCGTGCCGCTGCAGGTGGCGATCGACCCCGCGTTCTGGACGGCCTTCGATCGCTTGCTGGCCGCGAAGCTATCATCGAACGATGGATTCGAAACTGCTTGAACTGCTGGTCTGCCCGGTGACCAAAGGCCCGCTGGATTACGACCGCGAACGGCAGGAACTCGTCTCGCGCAGCGCTCGCCTGGCCTACCCGGTGCGTGATGGCATCCCGGTCCTGCTCGAGGACGAAGCGCGCACGATGTCGGACGGGGAACTCGAGCGCCTGCCGGCGCGCACCCCGCTGGTCTGACCATGAGCGCCGCGGGCTTCACGGTCCTGATCCCGGCGCGGCTGGCCTCCACGCGCCTTCCCGACAAGCCCCTGGCCGACATCGGCGGCAAGCCCATGGTGGTGCGGGTGGCCGAACGTGCCCTGGCCTCCGCCGCTTCCCAGGTGGTGGTAGCCACTGACAGCGAGGCCATCGCTCGCGCCTGCCAATCGCATGGCGTACGCAGCGTGATGACCCGCACCGATCACCCTTCTGGCAGCGACCGCCTCGCGCAGGCCAGCGAGCTGCTGGCGTTGCCCGAGGGACACACCGTGGTCAACGTGCAGGGCGACGAGCCGTTGATCGACCCCCGACTGATCGACGCCGTCGCGGCGCTGCTCGAGGCCCACCCCGAGGCGGATATGGGGACGGCGGCCCATGCGATCGACGACCCCGAGCAGGTCCGCAACCCGAACGTGGTCAAGGTGGTGACGGACGCGCGTGGCCTGGCCCTGTACTTCAGTCGCGCGCCGATCCCGTGGTGGCGAGACGGATTCGGCGCAGGCACCGAGCCCCTCACCCGCCTGCCCGAGCCGCGGCCGCTGCGACATGTCGGCATCTACAGCTATCGCGTGGGCTTCTTGAAGGCATTTCCCCGGCTGGCGCCCGCCCCCATCGAGCAGACCGAGTCCCTCGAGCAGCTGCGGGCGCTGTGGCATGGCCACCGGATCGCGGTGCATGTGGCGCGCGAGGCGCCCGGGCCTGGGGTGGACACCCCCGAAGATCTCGCTCGGGTCAGGCAATTGCACGCCCGCGGCGCCTGAATCCTCGCGCAAGGGTCGCGTGCTATCCTCGACCGGAGATGCGCCTGAGCGCACGCGCCGATCGCCAGGGCGGCAGGCTGCAAACACCGAAAGACTTCCATGAGACTGATTCTGTTGGGCGCGCCGGGCGCCGGCAAAGGCACTCAAGCCACCTTCATCTGCCAGAAATACGGCATCCCGCAAATCTCCACGGGCGACATGCTGCGCGCCGCGGTCAAGGCAGGCACGCCGCTGGGCCTGGCGGCCAAGAAAGTCATGGACTCGGGCGCCCTCGTGGGTGACGACATCATCATCGGCCTGGTCAAGGAGCGTCTGACCCAGCCCGATTGCGCCAAAGGTTTTCTGTTCGACGGCTTTCCGCGCACCATCCCGCAGGCCGAAGCCATGCGCGAGGCGGGCGTCAAACTCGATTACGTGCTGGAGATCGATGTGCCCTTCGAGGCCATCATCGAGCGCATGAGCGGTCGCCGCTCGCACCCCGCCTCGGGCCGCACCTACCATGTCAAGTTCAACCCGCCCAAAGTGGCCGGCGTGGACGACCTCACCGGCGAACCGCTGATCCAGCGTGACGACGACAAGGAAGAGACCGTCAAGAAACGCCTGGAGGTGTACGCCTCGCAGACGCGCCCGCTGGTGGACTATTACGCCGGTTGGGCCAAGAACGATCCGGCTTCGGGGCCCAAGTACCGCGCGATCAGCGGCATGGGCTCGGTAGACGAGATCACCCAGCGCGCGTTTGCCGCCCTGGCGGCCTGAGTCCGCGCAGTTCGGTCCGCCCTCCCTCAGGCCGGACCAGAGCGCAGGCCGTAGGTCCTGCCACCGACGAACAGGTACTCGGCGCGCAGCACCGCCTCCCCCCTCTCGCCCTGGAAAGTAAAGCCCAGGAGCCCCACCGAAGCGCCCGTCACGATCGGGTCGACCTTCCAAGCCTGCAGGCGCGTCAGGGGCGCCAGCTCCACCTGCCAGCGCCGCTCTGTGCGCGTGGGCACCACCGCACGGGCCAGCAACGACTTGCCATCCACGGTGGCGACCTGGGCCGGCAGCGCGCGCGAGGCCAGATCGGCGGGCAGCTTCAGGTCGGCAGGTGTTTCCAGTTCCAGCTCGGCGTGCGGGTTACGCCAGCGCACCTGCGTGACGCGGCCCTCCAGCCAGATGGGTCGGTCCTGGTCGAAACTGCTCCAGCCGTGGTGGGCATGGGCCAGGCCGGTGGCGGCCAGCGGAGACAGGAGGACAAGTCGTCGTTGCATGGCAGAACTCTTCGTGGGTGGGTGTAAGAAATCGCGAGACGAGCGTTCACTGGTAGGCGATCGAGCGACCGCAGGCGATCACGGCCAACCAGATCCCGGTGGACACAAGCATCAGGGCGCGCGCCGTAGCATCGAGACGATGCAGCGAGTCGCGCGCATGGAACCAGGCCGCGTTGCAGCCCGCCAGGAGCAGCAACAGCATCTTGAGGGTGAAGGCGCGGTTGGCCAGGAGCTCGACGGGCTGGCTGGCGAACATCAGCAGTCCAGAGGCAGCCGCCAGAGTGAAGCCGGCCACCGCGATCGACAGGCTCAGGCGGGCCAGCGGTGCCACGGGCAAAGCCGCACCACGACCGAACACGCGCAGCTCCAGCAGCACGAGGTTGCCCAGTAGCAGCGCGATCCCAGTGATGTGCACCATCTCCAGGACCGGATAGGCCCAGGGGTGGGTCTGGAGTGCGGCGAACATCCGCTGGGCCTCAGACGGCGGGGCCCGCCAGCAGGTCCAGCATCAAGGCCACGCGGGCCTTGAAAGGAGAGAGGCCACCCGAGTCAGGCAGCAAGTCGCCCGGATGGGGCAGCACCTGGCCGCGGGCGCAGCGCGTCGCGCGCCGCACGGCCACGCCTTGGGCATGCGCTTGCACCAGCGCCGCTTGCAAGGGGGCGCTCAGAGTGCCGTTGCCTGTGCCGGCGGCCACGAGGCCGTCCACACCCTGGGCGACCAGGGCCTGCACCAGCGCGCCACCCGCACCCGCGTGATTGAGCACGATCTCCACCCGCGGCCAGCGGGTGGCTCGGGCCACGGCCTGCGCGTCGCGGGCCGCCCGGGCTGATACGTCCGACTGGGCTGCCGGGTCTGCGGGGTCGGGTGCTGGGCGCAAAAAGCGTAAGTGCCCGTCCTCAACCACACCCAGAGGGCCGGCCTCGCCGGAGGTGAAGGCGTCCAGGCGGTCGGGATGTTCCTTGGTCACGTCGCGCGCCGTGTGCACAGTGCCCGCACAGACGGCTAAAACGCCCCGCGCGCCCGGGGTCGCGGCCACCGCCAGCGCATCACGCAGGTTCTGCGGTCCATCCGGCATGGGCGCGTCGGCCGGCCGCATCGCGCAGGTCAGGACCACTGGTTTGGCAGGCGCCAGCACTCGCTCCAGGAAGTAGGCGGTCTCCTCCAGGGTATCGGTGCCGTGGGTAATCACGAGGCCCACCACATCCGGCTGGTCCAGCCAGTGGGCGCACCGCGCCGCCAGCCGCTGCCACACGTGTTCGTCCATGTCCTTGCTGTCCAGCTGGGCGACTTGTTCAGTCTCGACGCGCAGGTCGGTGGTCGGCGTCAGACCCTGCACCAGCTGCGCCACACCCAGCTGGGCGCTGGTGTAGGCCAGATGTTGGCCCGGCACAGCAGCGGATTGGCCGGCGACCGTCGCCGCGGTGGTGCCCGCGGTGGTGCCCGCGGTGGTGCCCGCGGTGGTGCCCGTGATAGTGCCCGCGATAGTGCCGCCCGTCCCCAGCACCACGATTTTTCCTTGACCCACTTGCAATTCCTGAAAAGCTGGTTAAAAATACAGTTACTGGATATCGAAACAGTAGCCCTTGCCACCCAGGAGCGCCCGCATGACCGAAACCCCCAAGCTCACGGCCCGCCAGCAACAGATTCTGGACCTGATCCAGAGCGCCATTGCCCGCACTGGCGCGCCCCCGACCCGCGCCGAAATCGCCACCGAGCTGGGCTTCAAGTCGCCCAATGCGGCCGAGGAGCATCTGCAGGCCCTGGCCCGCAAGGGCGTGATCGAACTGGTCAGCGGTACCTCGCGCGGCATCCGCCTGCGGGGTGACACGCTGCGCTCCATCAATGAGTCGCGCATCAAGCAGTTCTCTCTGCCCTTGCAAAGCCTGGCCCAGCTGGCGCTGCCCCTGGTCGGCCGCGTCGCGGCGGGTTCCCCCATTCTGGCGCAGGAGCATGTGGACCAGACCTATTACGTGGAAAGCAGCCTCTTTCAACGCAAGCCCGACTACCTGTTGAAGGTGCGCGGCATGTCCATGCGTGACGCCGGCATCATGGACGGCGACCTGCTGGCCGTGCAGGCCACCAAGGACGCCAAAAACGGTCAGATCGTGGTGGCCCGCCTGGGCGACGACGTCACCGTCAAGCGCTTTCGCCGCAACAAGCACCTCATCGAGCTGCACGCCGAGAACCCGGACTACCCCACCATCGTGGTGGAGCCCGGCGAGCCCTTCGAGATCGAGGGTCTGGCAGTAGGCCTGATCCGTAACACCATGCTCATGTAACCGCGGTACCCGGAGCGGCCCCAGGTGGCGGGCGTATGGCGTGGTGCCATCACCCTGTGCCGCTCCTCCGTCCTGAAATCCTGCCTGTGTTGAAACCCTCGCTTTTCAAGGAGTCCCCACATGGCATTTGCACTTCCCCTGTTCGCACACCTGTTTGACCGGGCCATGGACCTGCGCGGCAGCAGCTCGCGGGCCCGTACGCTGCCGGTCTGCAACCCGCGGTCCGCAGTCGTACCGTTGGTCGCGCCGCTGGCGGCATCTGCGGGGGTCCCCCAGCGCAGCTGGGGCGGTCCGACCCGGCTGGCGCCGGCACAGCGGCCACTGCGCGTGGTTCGGGTGGTGGAGGGGCGTACCAGCTGCTCGGGCGCCGGGCGCATGGTCATTTCCGGCCGCATGGCCGACGTGTGCGCGGAACTGGACCGGCTGGCCGAGCTGGAAACCCGGCACTGAGCTGACCTGGGGGGGGGCGCCCCGTAGGTCAACTCCCCCCTGCAGGGGCGAGGCACAATTGGCTGATGAACATTGTGATCCTCGACGATTACCAGGACACCGTCCGCAAGTTGCAGTGCGCCAGCAAGCTTGAGGCTTACCCGGCCAAGGTGTACACCAACACCGTCAAGGGTATCGGCCAGCTGTCGGTCCGCCTGCGAGACGCAGACGTGATCGTCCTGATCCGCGAACGCACCCACATCTCCCGGCAGCTGATCGAAAAACTGCCGCGACTGAAGATGATCGCGCAGACCGGACGCATCGGCCCGCATGTCGACGTGGACGCCTGCACCGAGCGCGGCATCGTGGTGACGGAAGGCGTGGGCTCGCCCATCGCACCCGCTGAACTCACCTGGGCCCTGGTGATGGCGGCGTCGCGCCGGTTGCCCCAATACATCGGCATGCTCAAGCACGGCGCTTGGCAGCAGTCGGGGCTGAAGTCCGCCTCGATGCCCTCCAATTTCGGCCTGGGTACCGTGTTGCGCGGGCGCACGCTGGGCGTGTGGGGCTATGGCCGTATCGGCCAGTTGGTGGCGGGCTATGGCAAGGCCTTCGGTATGCGGGTGGTGGTCTGGGGGCGCGAGACCTCTCGCCAGAAGGCACTGGCCGACGGCTACGAGATCGCAGCCAGCCGCGAGGCCTTCTTCGAACAGTGTGATGTGCTGAGCTTGCACCTGCGGCTCAACGAGGAGACGGAAGGCATCGTCCGCTTGGAAGACCTCAGCCGCATGAAGCCCACCGCGTTGTTCGTGAACACCTCGCGCGCCGAGCTGATCGAACACGATGCCCTGATCGCCGCGCTCAACCACGGGCGACCGGGGATGGCGGCCGTCGATGTGTTCGAGACCGAACCCATCCTCCAGGGCCACGCCCTGCTGCGCCTGGAAAACTGCGTCTGCACGCCACATATCGGCTACGTCGAGCAAGACTCCTACGAGCTGTACTTCGGTGCCGCGTTCGATAACGTGGTGAATTTCATCAAGGGCACGCCCACCCATGTTGTGAATCCAGCCGCACTGCAGGTCGTCCGCTGATGACCTCGGCGCGCCCGGGCCTGACGCCAGTCCTGTGGCCTCTGCTGTTCGGCAACTTCGTGATCGGTACCGGGGTGATGGTGGTGCCGGGGACGCTCAATGAGCTCAGCACCTCGCTGCAGGTCAGCGCAGCCTCCGCCGGCCAACTGATCTCCGCCGGGGCCTTCATGATCGCGGTCTCTGCCCCGCTGTTCGCGGCGGTGGCGGCGGGCTGGGACCGGCGGCGGCTGCTGGCGCTGTCCCTGCTGTGGTACGCCCTGCTGCACCTGGGCTGTACCCTGGCCGATTCGCTGGCCACCCTGCTGCCCCTGCGGGTGCTGGCGCTGGCGGCCCCCGCCATCTTCACGCCCCAGGCGGCGGCCAGCGTCGGTCTGCTCGTGCCGCTGGAACAGCGGGGCCGGGCGATCACCTTCGTCTTCCTGGGCTGGTCGGTGGCCTCGGTGATGGGCATGCCGATCAGCTCTTTCGTGGGAGGCACGCTGGGCTGGCGCTATGCCTTCTGGCTGGTCGCCGCCATGAGCCTGGTGGCGGCGGTCTGGGTCTGGAAGACGCTGCCGGATGGCGTGCGTCCGCCGGCCCTGTCCCGCGCCGCATGGGGCGAAACCTTCCGGTCGCGAGCGCTGATGCTGTGCGTGGCCGTGACGGTGCTGTCGGCCGCAGGGCAGTTTGTGGTGTTCTCTTACTTCGCCCCCTACTGGCACCATCGCCTGGCCGTCACACCGGGCCAGCTGAGCCTGCTGTTCCTGGCCTTTGGCAGCTTTGGACTGCTGGGGAACGTGCTGATGATGCGCTATATCGGTCGCCTCGGGCCGGACCGCGCGGTGCTGCTGGGCCTGAGCGCCATTGCGGTCAGTCTGCTGGCCTGGCCCCTGGGGGCCACGCTGGTGCTGTCGGCCCTGGTGAGTATTCCTTGGGCGCTGGGCTGCTTTTCCACCAACTCGGCCCAGCAGGCGCGGCTGGTCGGCCTGGCGCCCTCGCTGGCCTCGGCCTCGGTGGCCCTGAATACGTCGGCGCTGTACGGCGGCCAGGCCTTGGGCGCGGCGATCGGCGGTGTGCTGATCGCGGTCGGCGACTTCGCGGCCTTGAGCTGGGCGGCGCTCGTGGGCGTGCTGTGCGCCATCGGACTGAGCGTGCTCGCCAGCCGGGTGGCAGCCCACGGCGCGTCACGGGCCGACTGACCGCGCAAGCGCGTCATGGGCCGACTGACCGCGCCACTGGCGGCCTCAGACCCGCATGCGGAACGGGACGGCGCCCGGGGCCAAAGCCAGAGCCGGGGTCGCTTGATACGAACCAATGTATTGATTCGAGGCTCCACAGGTCGCGCTGCGGCCTCAGCGCATGCGCCGCAAGGGCTGGCAGCAGCCACCTCGCGCCGGGCCTGCAGGTGCGCATCGCGATAATCGCTAGATGCACAACACGTACAAGACCGTCGGCGTCGTCGGCGCTGGCGCCATGGGACGCGGCATCGCGCAGATGGCCGCCCAGGCTGGCTGCGAGGTCCGCCTGCATGACACCCAGGCTGCCGCGCTCGCAGCCGCCCACCAGCAAATCGCCAGCCAGTGGGACAAGCTCCAGGAAAAGGGACGCCTGACGCCGGAAGCGGTGGCTGCCAACAAAGCACGGCTGAAGACCGCCGAGACCCTGCAGGCCCTAGCGGGCTGCGATCTGGTGATCGAGGCCATCGTCGAGCGCCTGGACGTCAAGCGTGCGCTCTTTGCGCAGCTGGAGACGCTGCTGGGTCCGCAAGCCGCGCTGGCGAGCAACACCTCGTCGCTGTCGATCACCGCGATCGGCGCGGGGCTTGAGCGGCCGCAGCGGCTGGCGGGCTTGCACTTCTTCAACCCGGTGCCGTTGATGAAGGTGGTGGAGGTGATCCCCGGTCTGCGCACCGATGCGGCGGTGTGCGACGCGCTGGACGCGCTGGTGCGCGCCATGGGTCACACCCCCGTGCGCGCGCAGGACACCCCCGGCTTCATCGTGAACCACGCCGGACGCGCCTATGGCACCGAGGCGCTGCGCATCGTGAGCGAGGGCGTGACCGACTTCGCGACCGTGGACCGCATCCTGCGAGACCAGGTGGGCTTTCGCCTCGGCCCCTTCGAGCTGATGGACCTGACCGCGCTGGACGTATCGCATCCGGTGATGGAGTCGATCTACCACCAGTACTACGAAGAGGCGCGGTACCGCCCCAGCGTGATCACCGCGCAGCGCCTGACCGGCGGACTGCTCGGGCGCAAGACGGGCGAGGGCTTTTACCGCTACGAAGGCGACAAGGCCCAGGTGCCGCCCGAGGCGCCGGTGCCGCAGGTGAACGAACTGCCGCCAGTGTGGGTGTCGACTCGCGCCGCGCGGCGTGCCGAGCTGTACCAGCTGCTCAAGGACCTGGGCGCTCGCATCGAGACCGGCCAGTCGCCCTCGCCCCAGGCGCTGACCCTGGTGGCGCCCTTGGGCTTTGACGTGACGACGGTGGCCGTAGTGGAGCGCCTGGACCCGGCGCGCACCGTCGGCATCGACCTGCTGGTGGACGACGCGGCCACGAAGCGCCGCGTGCTGGCCACCAATCCGGCCACCCGGGCCGATATGCGCGATGCGGCGCACGCCCTCTTCGCGCGGGACGGCAAGGCCGTGAGCGTGATCCGCGACAGCGGCGGCTTTGTGACTCAGCGTGTGGTGGCGGCGATCGTGAATATCGCCAGTGATATCTGCCAACAGGGCATCTGCACCCCCGCCGACCTGGAAACCGCGGTGACCCTGGGCCTGGGCTACCCGCTGGGCCCGCTGGCCATGGGTGACCGCTGGGGTCCGTCCAACGTGTTGGAGGTGCTGTTTAACCTGCAGACGGTGTACGGTGACCCGCGCTACCGCCCCAGCCCCTGGCTGCGCCGTCGCGGGGCCATTGGCCTGTCTTTGCGGCAGGAAGAGGCCTGAGCATGCCCGCAGAAATCAAGAGCGCCAGCCACGACGGGACGCTGGTGCTGACCGTTTCCAACCCCGAGCACCGCAACGCGCTCGGACCCGAGATCTACGCCGCCGGCGTCGAAGCGCTGAGCGTGGCGGAGACCCTGCCGGAAGTGCGCAGCGTGATCATCACGGGCGAAGGCGCGACGTTTTCGGCGGGTGGACAGCTGCAGCGGCTGCTGGATCGGCGGCGCCAGCCACCCGAGGTGCAGGCGCAATCGGTGGAGGGACTGCACACCTGGATCGAGGCGATCCGCACCTTTCCCAAGCCGGTGATCGCCGCCGTCGAAGGCGCGGCCGCAGGTGCGGGGTTCTCGCTGGCGCTGGCTTGCGATTTCATCATCGCCGCGGACGACGCTTTCTTCATCATGGCCTATGCCAACGTGGGCCTGTCGCCCGATGGCGGCGCCAGCTGGGGCCTGACGCGCTCGCTGCCGCGGCAGCTGGTGGCGCAATTGCTGATGGCGGGCGAACGGATCGGTGCGCAGCGCCTGCATGCGATGGGGGTGGTCAACCGCCTGACCGCAACCGGCGCCGCCCTGGACGAGGCCCTGGCACTGGCCGCAAGCCTGAACGCCAAGGCGCCCAACGCGCTGGCCAGCATCAAGGAGCTGATGAACGACGCGAACGGCGCGACGCTGACCGCACAACTGGCCCAGGAGCGTGACCACTTCGTGCGCAACCTGCATCACCCGAACGCCGGTATCGGCATCGAGGCCTTTCTGGCCAAACGCACGCCGCGCTACGAATAGAGACCGCCCCGACCCACGCGTCCCGCAGGCGACAGCGCGGGACGCAGCAGTCGCTGACAAGACACGCCATGGACGACCCCATTCTTAACATCGAGGAACGTGAAGCGATCAATGCGGGTCGCTGGTTTTCCTCCCTGTCTCCCTCGCTACGCCACGACATACTTCGATGCGCCTACGTCAAACGCTACAAGGACGGCGACCTGATCGCTGCCCGCGGCGACCCGGCCGAGGAGTGGATGGCGTGCGCGCGGGGCGCGGTGCGCGTGAGTTCGACCTCGGTGTCGGGCAAGCTGATCACCTTCGCCTATGTGGAGCCGGGCATCTGGTTCGGCGATGTGGCCATGATCGATGGCGACCGGCGCACCCACGACACCTACGCCCATGGCGAGACCACGATGCTGTGCGTGGCGCGCGCCGACTTTCGCAAGATTCTGTCGGAACACGTGGAGCTGTACGAGGCGCTGCTGCGCCTGCAGGCACGGCGGATCCGGCAGCTGTTCGGCCTGGTCGAGGACCTGAACACCCTGCCCCTGCGCGCACGCCTGGCCAAGCAGCTCACGCACCTGGTGCGCAGCTACGGGGTTCCCAGCCTGTCCGATGGCAGCGAGATGCGGATCGGCCTGCAGCTGGCGCAGGAGGAACTGGCGCAGCTGCTGGGTGCCTCGCGCCAGCGCGTGAACCAGGAACTGAAATCCATGGAGCGCGAAAGCGTGATCCGCATCGAGCCGGGCGGGCTGGTGGTACGAGACCGCCAGGCGCTCATACGCATCGCCGAGGCCGACGCCGAAGGCTGAACGCAACCCGGCCCCGCGACACGTTGCTGCGCGGACGCTCCACTGCCATGAGGATCCGCGTCGCATGACTACCGACTACTCCGTTTTCGAGGGAACCCGGCCGGTGGCCGGGGCGCACGCCTTCGACACCGAGGCCCTGTCCGCCTGGCTGCAGGCCCACCTGCCGGGATACGCCGGCCCGCTGACGGTGGAAATGTTCAAGGGCGGCCAGTCCAATCCCACCTACAAGCTGGTCGCGCCGGGCCGAACCTATGTGATGCGGGCCAAGCCGGGCCCGGTGGCCAAGCTGCTGCCCTCGGCCCACGCGATCGAGCGCGAGTTCGCGGTGATGAAGGGACTGGCCGGCACCGGCGTGCCGGTGCCGACGATGCACGTGCTGTGCGAAGACGAGTCGGTGATCGGCCGGGCCTTTTGCGTGATGGAGTTCATGGCCGGCCGTGTGTTGTGGGACCAGTCGCTGCCCGGGATGACGCCGGCGCAGCGCGGCGAGATCTACGACGAGATGAATCGGGTCATCGCTGCCCTGCACACGGTGGACTACACGGCGCAGGGCCTGGGCGGCTACGGCAAGCCGGGCAACTACTTCGAGCGACAGATCGGCCGCTGGAGCCGGCAGTACCTGGCGTCCGTGACCGAGCCGATTCCCGAGATGGACCGCTTGATCGAGTGGCTGCCCACGCATATGCCCGACAGCGCGCGCGACGAGCGCAAGGTGTCCATCGTGCACGGCGACTTCCGGCTGGACAACCTGATGTTCCATCCCACCGAGCCTCGTGTGATCGCGGTACTCGATTGGGAGCTGTCCACCCTGGGCCACCCGCTGGCCGACTTCAGCTACCACTGCATGGCCTGGCACATCCCGCCCGGCACCTTCCGCGGGATCGCGGGGCTGGACCATGCGGCGCTGGGCATTCCCGCCGAGGACGACTACATCCGCCGCTACTGCGAGCGTACCGGTCTGGCCACGCCCGAGCAGCTACGCGCCGACTGGAATTTCTACCTGGCCTACAACCTGTTTCGCCTCGCAGCCATCTTGCAAGGCATTGCCAAGCGCGCGCAGGAGGGCATCGCCTCCAGCGCGCAGGCCGTCTCGTCGGGCGCGGGCGCGCGAGCACTGGCCGAACTGGCCTGGCTGTTCGCAAGACGCTCGGACTGACCCGACCGACCATTCACCGGCACGACGGCGCCTCTTTCAACTTTCGCCACCCAAGGACACCATGGACTTCGACTACTCCCCCAAGACCAAGGAACTGCAGGCCCGCCTGCTGAAGTTCATGGACGACCACATCTACCCCAGCGAGAAGGCCTATGCCGACGAACTGGCCGCCAATACCGCCGCGGGCAAGCGCTGGTCGGCGCTGAAGGTGATCGAGGACCTCAAGGGCCGGGCGCGCGCCGCTGACCTGTGGAACCTGTGGCTGCCCCAGGACACCGCGCAGATCGCCGGGGTGAAAGGCGCGGGACTGACCAACCAGGAGTACGCGCCGCTGGCCGAGATCATGGGCCGCGTGCCCTGGGCGCCCGAGGTGTTCAACTGCAGCGCGCCGGATACCGGGAATATGGAGACCATCGCCCGCTATGGCACCGACGAACACCGTGCGCGTTGGCTCAAGCCGCTGCTGGCGGGCGAGATCCGCTCGGCCTTCGCCATGACCGAGCCCGAGGTGGCGTCGTCCGATGCGACCAATATCGCCACCCGCATCGAACGCCGCGGCGACGAGTATGTGATCAACGGCCGCAAGTGGTGGATCTCCGGGGCAGCCGACCCGCGCTGCGCGGTCTTCATCACCATGGGCAAGTCCAACCCCGACGCGCCCCGGCATTCGCAGCAAAGCATGGTGCTGGTGCCGGCCAACACGCCGGGCATCCGCATCCTGCGCCCGCTGAACGTGATGGGCTATGACGATGCACCGCACGGCCATGTGGAGATGGTGTTCGAGAACGTGCGCGTACCGGCCAGCAACATCCTCCTGGGCGAGGGCCGCGGCTTTGAGATCGCACAGGGGCGCCTGGGCCCAGGCCGTATCCACCACTGCATGCGCCTGATCGGGCTGGCCGAACGCGCGCTGGAGTTCATGTGCAAGCGTGCGTCCTCGCGCGTCGCCTTCGGCAAGACCGTCGCGCAGCAGACCGTGACGCAGGAGCGCATCGCAGAGGCGCGTTGCAAGATCGACATGGCGCGCCTGCTCACGCTCAAGACCGCCTGGCTGATGGATGTGGCGGGCAACAAGGTGGCCAAGACCGAGATCGCGATGATCAAGGTGGTGGCGCCGAACATGGCCTGCCAGGTGATCGACTGGGCCATGCAGGCGCACGGCGGTGGCGGCATGTGTGACGACTTCCCGCTGGCCTACGCCTACGCCGGCGCGCGCACGCTGCGTTTTGCCGACGGCCCGGACGAAGTGCACCGCAACGCCATCGCCAAGTGGGAATTGGGCAAGTACGGCACCTACGGCCAGCACGAGCCAGCGCCGGTGACGCGCGGCGGCTAAAGCGCCCGGTGGTCAGGCGTCGCGCTGACGCAAGGCCCGCGCGAACAGCCAGGCGGTCAGCGGCAGCCCGAGCGCGGGGCCGACCAGCATCGCCCATGGGCCGATGTGGTCTAAGAGGAAGCCGGCCAGGCCCACGCCCATGGCCTGTCCCATGAACAGGCAGAACGCGAAGATCGCCACCGCGGTGCCCCGGGCGGTCGGCGCCACCTGGGTCGCGTGTGTCTGCAAGGTGCCGTGGTACAGATAAGTGCCAAAGCCCACGAAGAAGGCGACGCCACCTGCGGTCCAGCCCACGGGCGACAGCCACCAGCCCAGGAAGCCCGCGCCCATCATCCAGCCGCCCACCATCACCATGCGTGCCTCGCCCAGAACCGGGACGATGCGCCGGGCCAGCAGGGCGTAGGCCAGACCGCCTGCCGCAAACAGCGCCAGCAAGCCGGAAGCCACCGACAGGCTCATCTCGAAGCGCTGGTGCAGCAGTGCTGGCAGATAGGCAATTGGCCCGAGCAGCAGCAGGCCCTCGGCGAACGCGGCCCCCAACACCCGCCAGCTCCAGGGTTGGCCCAGCACAGTGCGCAGCTGGGTGGCAAAGACCGCGAGTCCCGAACCGGTGGCGGGTGCGGCTGCTGCGATACGCGACAGGCGCATCAACACCAAGACGCCGATCAGGCCGTAGCCTGCGGCCATCAAGGCGAAGGCCCCGCGCCAACCCGCCGCGCTGTCGGCAAAGACGCCCCCCAGTAGTTGCCCGACCATCATGCCGGTGAGCGCGCCCACCGAGAAACGCGCCAGGGTGGGCTGCCGCTCCTCGTAGGGCACGGCGTCGCCGATCCAGGCCATGGCCAGCGGGATGACGCCCGCCGCCGCAACACCCCAGCCCGCGCGGGCGAGCAGCAGGAGGTCGAAATCTGCCGCCAGGGCCGCAGCGACGGACATGCCCGTGCAGCCGAGCAAAGCCAGGCCCATCATCCTGGCCTTGCCGAAGCGGTCGCCCAGCGGACCGAAGACCAGCTGGGACAGGCCGTAGGCGATGGAGAAGAAGAAGATCACCCCGCCTGCGGCCCCAGCGGTCAAGCCGAAGTCACGTCCCAGACGCGGCAACAGGCCGTCGCATACCCGCATGGCGGCACCGCTGAAGAACGCCGCGCCCGAAAGCAGCAGGACCGTGCTGTGGATGGAGTTGGGGGCGGGAGTCGAGGAGGAGGTCACGCAGGCCGTCGCGGGGAGGTAGCTCGACTGTACCGCGAGCAGGGGCGCGTGAGGGCCGAACCGCGATGCGGACGACTACACCAAGCAGCCCACCGGCAATGCCGGTCCTCGGTTGGCCTGCGCCGTGATCCAAGGATCCTGAGTCGAGGCGACGCTCAAGACGCAGCCAGCGTGCTGGGCTTGGCCTTGGAGAACACGGCTTCGTCCAGCTTGCGCAGCAGCGACTTGTCCACGGTCTCGATGTAGTGCCCGCCCGCCCTCGGGATGATGCGGTAGCGGGAGAGATCGATCAGCCGCGCGGCCTCGGACCGGGCCTTGGCCAGGTCTTCATGCAGGACCAACCGCTCGACTTCTTCCTGCCAGCCTGCCGAGCCCATGTCGACCAGCTGCAGGGCAATATGGCTGGACGGCGTGTTTAAAAGGTAGTACGCCCCGGCCAGCGGCGAGGCACAGAAGATCTCACGGCCCAGCGGGTGCTGGCCGTCCTCGTCATTCAGGTAGCGCGTGAGGGCGCGCGAGGCCTGGTACTGCCGGCCGACCTCGATGATCACATCCGCCAGGGCCATGATGGCGTTGCAAATGCCGACGCTGCCCTGCACCACGGTGAGCGTGCCCGCCGAGGCGACCCCGACGATCTGGCTGCCCAGGTTGAGGGATGCCCGCGCAACGCGCGCCTTCTGCAGCTGCAGGTCGCCCAGCTGCCACTTGTGGATGGTCTCCAGCGCGGACTTGGAATCGCTGGGGACGGTGCGCTGGTGCAGGCGCTCGACCGCCTGAGCCTTGCTGCTGCCATCCAGCAGCTGGTGGGTGGCCATGCCCAGCACGGCCACCGCGCCCACAAGCCCCAGAAAGGGCACGGCCGATGCCATCTCCTGGCGGATACCGGCCAGCGCATGCTGGATCAGGTCGTCGAAAAACTTCTCGTCCAGCTCCCAGCGCAACTGCGAGGCCGGAACGCCGAAGGCTTTCTGGATCAGGTCCTTGAGCGGAAGTTCGAAGTCCATCGTGCCGACTGTCGATTCGGTGGCGGTGGCGGGGACAGCGCCCGCCGAAGAAGCGGCATCCTTGCTGTGGACCACGCGGCGGATGTTCTTGACCAGGTCCGAGCCCGACATGGCCACGGTGACCGAGCTGAGGGTGTCGTTGAGGAAGTCGCGCGCCGAGCTGCGGCTGATGCACTTGCAGCCCTTGAACAAGGTGGGGATGGAGGCGTCGCGCGCTTTCTTCAGAGCCTCCAGGGCCGCAATGTCCTCCTGGTTGTAACGGCTACGGGCCTCCTGCAGTTCGCGGACCAGGGCCTCCACCGCGCCAGACTTGTTGCGGTAACTGTCCTTCCAGCCTTTGCTGTGCTTGGCATTCTGCTCGGCCATCCAGGTCTTGAGCGCGTCATGGACCTGTGCGAGCGCCATGGCGCACATCGCGGTCGCCATCTCGTGCTCGGCGGCCCCGTACTCGCTCGACGACTTGGTGTCGGACAGCGGGCCCGGCTCCTGCGTCCGGTTGGCCACGCCAATGGCGTCGTCCACACGCCGCAGCGTCACGCTACGCCTGCGGTCACTGTCGCCGCCGGTGTTCTTGATCCAAAGCGCTTTGTCGATCAGCATCCGGTGTGTCCTCGAAATAAGGTGTCCCGACAGGTCGAGCCGATTCTTCAAAGACCGGCATCCTGGGGCAAGGATTGATACAGCCGAGCGTGAGCGAGGAGGGCCCGGTGGCAGCGGCGCAGGGTGCGCCCGTGGGCAAGTCGCGAGGATGGCCTGCCCGGAGGGAATCGAACCCCCGACCCACAGCTTAGAAGGCTGTTGCTCTATCCAACTGAGCTACGGGCAGGTGTGGTGCCAGCTCGGATTGTCCCATCAATCGGTCCGTCCCCTCTCGCGCAGCAGGACGTCCAGGACCCGGATAGCCTCCTGCCGCAGCCGGTTGACCGGGGCCATGCGCTGGCTGGAGCGCCGCCAGAAGGACTGCGCCGCCTTCTGCTTTTCCACCAGGTAGTCCTCGCAGGCCATGACGACGGACTTGAGCGCCGCCACCATCTGCTCGATCCCCAGCGGCACAGAACTCTGCTGCTTGGCCGTCTCCCAGGTCATGAGGGCCAGGTCGATGACCAACAGTCGGGGATTGACGCGGGAATTGGTGAATCCGGCGGTCGTCGTCGTGGTCTCGGCCTTGAACTGCTCGATGGTCGGGATGCGCGAGATGCGCAGGACTTCGTTGATCCTGCGCAGGCGTTCCTTCTGGGCGTCGGCGATGGCGCCCTTGGCGCGGTGACCCCATCGAATCAAGGTCTGATCCCGTGTCACCGCTGCTGCGGTTGCCTGTCGCTGCGCTTCACGCATTTGGGCCTGCATGGCCGCGCGGGCCTTGAGGATGGACTCGGGTAGCGGCATGGTGTCGCGCCGCTCGTCGGCCAACTCCCACTCCGGCTTGGACAGATCGTCCCAATGCACGAAAGCAACCGAAGAGGACTGCGGATAGGTACGGGGCTCCAGCGACTCGTCCTTGGGCTGGCGCAGGTACTGCAGAAAGACCCCTTCCGCTGGCCACGGATGGCATAGCACCTCGGCGATACCGTTGGCACCCAGCGAGTCGGTCTTGTCCGCAGCCACCATCTGGTTGAATCGGTCGCGGTTGGTCTCGCCCACACGCACCAGGGCGCGCTTGGCCAGGTAGGTCTTGAAGTTGAACTGCATCACCATGTCCGTGGGACTCGCGATGTCGACGTTGTCCCGCAACTGGATGACGGGCGTGATGTGCTGCACCACCACGAAGTTCAGACCCTGAATCTCCTTCTCCAGCGTCTCCAGCTCCTTGCCGATGCGTGCCAGGCGCTCTTTGTCGGTCTCTTGCCGGGAACCCCGCAGGCCCCGCCACACTTTCACGGACTGGGGGGCACTGGCTACCGACCTGCTGGCCAGGTCCAGAGAGCCCGAGCTCGCGGACCCCACCAGCGCGTCGCTGACAGCCGCGCTGCTTCCGTGCAGGGCGGCAACCTTCTCGCGGGCGTCGGACAGGTCGTCCAGCATACCGCCCACCTCCTCCTTCATCTGCAAGAGCGTGGACACGCTGCTGCCGACCGCGGTCTTAAGCTTGATCAAGTCCTGCGTCACCTTGGCCGCGGCCTGCAGGGATTCGATCAAGGCCGGCGCACTGGCCCCGAGGGAGGTGACCGTCGAGGCGACCGAGCTGGCCAGGCGAGCGACGGCCACCGCGGCCCGGACAGCGTGATAGGTCTTGGAGTACTGCGGCGACCACACGAAAGCGTAGACATGCTCCTCAATAAGAAGCCGATGCAGGGGCTGGTGAAGGTAGTCCGCCGGCGTACGCAGAGATTGCGGGCTCGACAGGCACCGCAGGCTGCCGTTGGCCAAGGTGCTCACGGCGGCATGCGATGCATTGATCATGAACCGGAAATTGGCGATGTGCGCCAGGCTGCCCTTGTCCTCCTCTGCAATCAGCTGCCGCAGGACCACGTCGTAGTTGGTCTTCGCCGAAAACACCATTCTCGCGGACTCGGAGACTGAGGCCTGCTTGGCGCCCAGGCGGTACTTCCATCGGTCGGCAGAGGTCGACACGAAACGCTTGAACTTCGGCATGTGCTCAGGGTGTTTGAACAGCTGCGAGAACATCTGACGGGAGTACTCGGTGGAGTCCCCGAGGACGGCGACGTTGGAGAGACCGGTGCTGGGCATAGTCGTGGGCTGTCGTGTGGAGGTGGGTGGGAAGGTAGGGCGGCGGGAGGCAGTGGGTGCTGGGCTTAGCGGCTGAAGCCCAGCAGCTGAACCAGGCGGTTGAGATCGCCCTCTTCCTGCATGATTTCAGCCATCAAGTCGGGCAAAGGTAGGCGACCCCACCGCACCGCGCGGTGGATCAGGTAAGGCGTGGGGCTGTGGGGTTCGATGGCGCTGAGGTAACGGGCCAACGCCTCCAGCGTGTGGTAGGCCTCCTCGCGATTGCGCCACCCACCGGTGCTCACCGGCCCCACGGGTTCCGAGGGGGGAAGTGCATCGTCGACCCCCTCACGGGAATCGGGTGCCCCCGAGTCTGCAGCGGGCATGTTGTCCTCCTCGTGCTGAGCTGTCTGCGTCGCGTCCTGCGTCTCCTGACGCGTAGGCAGTGCCACCACCACCTGCATCAGGACACGCTCCAGCGTCTCCAGCACGGCGCCGAGCTTGCGCAGATTGGGAGCCTCCGGACCCAGGTGGCCCTTGAGCAGGTCGACTAGCGCGGCCAGGTAGGCACGTGCCTCGCGCACATGCGCCAGCCGCTGCCTGACCACGTCGGGATGGTGGCGCGCGACGTTCTCGACGATCGCCTCGCGGCTCAGGGGAGGCTCCTTCCCGTCCCGCAGGGCAGCCGCCTCCTGGGGCACGCCCGAGAGTTCGTGGCTGATCAGGTTCTCCCAGTCCGCCAGACTCACGCTGGCCGACTTGCGCTGCGCCATCGGAAACAGGCTGACGTGGACGCGCAGCGTATGCGCCGTGCTGTCGCCGAGCCACTCCAGGGGCGCGATGCGCGCCTCGCAGCCACCGCCCTCCTCGGGCGGGTCGATACGAGGGTGCAGTCCGGCCCAATACCGCACCACCAGCTCTCGCAGCAGCAGCAGGCCTCGCGCCAGACCGGCCAGACCCGCGCCCTGCCGGGCCCAGGCCTCGGCCAGCCAGGCGGCCAGTTGCAGGTCCTTGCTGCGCGCGCGCAGCGTCTCGCTGCACAGCGCCTCGATGTGCGACCAGTCCGCCTTCTCCAGCGGCCGCTCCCACTGCCGCATGGGCAGGGATGGGTCGTCCTCCTCGCGGGCCAGCCGGATGTCGGTGAACAGCGACTCGGCGCGCACCGACACGCCACAGGGATCCGGACCCGGAATCGGCGCGAGCAACGCCAGCAGCGCGTCATCAAGGAAAGGTTCGTCCAGGACGGGATAGTCCGCAGGCCTGCCGCTCATGGCGTACTCCAGTCGGGCGCGCGCACCGGGAAGGCACCCGGCCACGCCAGGGGCGCGCGCTTGCCAGCCGGACTGACCGCCAGGCGCAGATACACCCGCGCCCGCATCTCCTGCGTTTGCGCCAAGCCCACCACGCCGGTCGCCACCAGCGGGAACTCGAAACGCAGCAGCTGAGACCGGGCCTCGGTACGGCTGGCGCTTTCCGGCTCGCGCTGGCTGGCGATGAGGCTGTACAGCGCCCACGGATCGCTGAATCGGTAGCGCACCTCGCGGGGTTCTTCGACCGACATCGCTGGCTGGCCCGCCTCGGCCTGCGGCGCCACCGGACCGTCGCGCGCCAGCCGCAGGCGCACCTCGATCGGCAGGCCCGGCTCCCAGCGCAGCGGACGCACAGGCTCGCGCGCACGCAGCGTCTGCGTGCCCACGGTGAGGCTCCACTCGATGATCTTGTTGCCCTGGTGTTCCTGCGCGGGGTTGGCGCGGAACTCGGCGTACACGTCGTAGCCAGGGGCCGCCTCGGGCGTTGTCGGGTACAGCGGCGCCATGAACACGCGCACCCGCTCCATTTGCTCGGCAAAACGCCGGATCGGTTCGCTGGCGACTGCGCGCGCGCCGAGCAGGCGCTGCACGCGTTCGAAGTTCTGCAGCACCGCAGCGCCCTCCTCCACGTCGGCCGGCGGCCGCTCGGGGCTGGTGCCGCTGGCAGCGCGAAACGGAGCGCGGCCCGCCAGGTCGCGGTTGAAGGCCTCGGCGAAACGACTCCAGGCGTCGCGAGTTTCAGTGCGGCGCAGGTCCTGGCAGCGCGTGGCCAGGGCCGATTGCAGGGCCACCAGCTGGTCGGAGAAGAAGTCGCCGACGCGGCGCGGCATCGGCCGAATCCTGTCGGCGCAATTGAGGAGGTCCACGTCGGCGGCGGTCGCGACCACGAACTGCTCGAGCTGCGAGAGGCTGCTGGCGGCGCTCTTGAGCCGGTAGCGCGCCATGTCGCCGGTGATGCCGCGCCAGCGCTGGACCATCAGGCTGCCACCGCTGCCTTCCAGTGCGGGCAGCAGGGCCTCGGCCTCGCGGGCGAGCGCGTCGATGAAGGCCTGCTGGGTGGCCGCATAGACTGCCAGCCCCGCTGCGTCGCCGGCCCCGAAGGCCGCCGGCATGGGCGACTTGTCTCCCGTCCAGCTGCGAAAGTCCAGGTCGCGCGGCCGGTAGAAGTCGCCCTGCGCCAGGGCATCGTCCAGCCGCCGCAGACGCACCATCGCGTCGCGCGCCAGGACCTGCCCCAGACGGACGACGGCGGCACGGGCCCCGAGGTCGCTCAGTGCGCTGCCGGCGCGGGCCAGGCGCAGGCGGTCAGCCTCACCGACCGCAGGCGCGGCAGCGGCGGGCATGAACATCACGGATTGCGCCAGCAGGTCCACCACCGCGTCGGCCAGGGCGCCGCGCATCAGGGCGTGCACGTCCTCGCGCACGGCCGGCGGGATCTTGGGGAGCGCCTCGGCCTCGAGCTTGCGGCGCGTGTCCGCCAGCACCAGGGCCTGATCGAGCCGGGCCGCATCCCAGGCCACCGCCTGGCCCGATGCGGGCTCGGGCAGCGCACGGGGCACGGCCTTCATGAAGGGTTGGGACAGCAGGTGGGCCAGGGCCTCGCGCAGCGCCGTCCGCTCTGGCGTATGGCTCCAGCGGGCTTCCTTCTCGAGCCACAGCAGGCCCACACCCAGAAGGTGTTCGGCCTGGGGATTGAGCAGAAGCGACCACTGCGCCCAGAACCGCGCAGAAGCCTGCTGCGTCTGCTGCTGGGCAGCATCCACCGCCGGCGCGCCCACCAGCGCCAGCGCCTGCATGCGCTGCATCAACCCCTCATGCGCGGGGCCCAGGGACAGCTCGGGGTGGCGCATCCACGCCCCCTTGCCGCCCACCATCAGCGCGTCCTGGCGTGCCAGCGTGTCCAGGACGGTTTGCCAGCCCTTCTGCAAGCGGCTTCGATCAACGCTGCCACCGGCACCCGCGAGGGACCGGGCCAGGGCGTCAAGTCCCTGTTCGGAGAGCAGCAGCTCATTGCGGTCGAACATCCGCGCGTGCAAGGACTTCATGCCCGCTTCGAAGGCACACACCGAGGCCTGCTGCATCGGGCCCAGGGCCAGCGGTACCAGGCGCAGGGATTGCTTCCGCAGCAATTCGGCGGCTCTGTCCAGCTTGGCGCCCACCTCTGCGCCGAGAAAGACCCGAACCGCGACGCGCAGGTCTTCGCCCGACGCAGCGACCTGGGCGTAACTCAGGCGTTCCATGGCGCGTACGCCGCGGTCGAGTTCCTCGAGCCGGGCCGTGAATTCCAGCATCGCGGTGAACTCGGGCAGGTCCTCCACGTTCAGGCCCGAGCGTCGGGCGGCCTGGACCTGATCCTGCCAGCCGGCCGGCAGGGTACAGGCGGAGCCGACGATGAGCGTGCCAGTGGCCGGATCGGTGGGTACGCCGGTGAGCTCGCTGATTCGGGCGTAGGCGCCCATGCGCAGGGGCTCGATCGCGTTGTCGATGAAGCCCCGCTCGAGACGATTGCGCAGTTTCAGCTGCAGGTCGTCGAAGACCGTCCAGGAGCCCGGCATGAGCAGGGCACCCAGCTGGCCGCCCTCCATACGCTCCATCAGAGCCAGCGTACCCAGCACGCGCGCGCGGTCACGTTCGATGTCCATCGGCTCGCCAGTGGCACGTCCCTGATGGGCCAGCTCCTGCAGGACAGTGACGACCTGCGGGGCGAGGTTTGACAGGCGAACGGTGTATGCCGCGAGCCCGAGCGCCCAGACCGCGGGCACGGCCACGGCCGTCCAGCGCAGGACGCGGCTGACGAGCGGCCGCGGCAGGTGCTGCGTTCGCGAGGCACGTACCAGGCCAGGCTCGGCGAAGATCTTGCGCTCAAACACGTCGCGCAGAAACGCCGGTTCGGGCGCCAGGCGTTCGGGCGAAAACGCCGACGGTGGGGTCGAGGTCGCGGGCTGCGAGGGCGCGGGGACTGTCGAGATCTGCGGCGCAGCTTCGGGCGCAGCCTCGGTCGGGTCACCCTCCTGGCCGCCCGACAGCGCAGGGCGAACCGCTGGCAGGGCACGCGACGAGGTGCGCAGCGCTTGGGCCTCGCTGCAATCTCCGGTCAGGTAGAAGCCCCGGAACAGGAAGGGCTCATGGTAGGCGCTCGGCCGCATGAGTTCTTCCATGAACAACCGGGTGCCGGCACGCAGGTCGGCCATATGGGTCGGCAGCAGGAAGTAATCGGCACTGTCGTCGCCCGCGACGGCCAGGGCACACAGCTCCGCACAGGCATCCTGGGCATCGCGGGTGACAGCGTCCATGCCGGCATCGATCCAGGCGGACTGGAATGGTGCGCTGAGCTCGAACGGCGACGACCATCCCAGCATGCTGCGGCGCAGGTTGTCTGGCAGGGCCCGGCCGAAGGCGGTGAAGCCCGGCACCACCTCGCAGCCGGAGATCACGAGGTAGACCGGGAACTGCATGGCAAACCGGTTCTGGGCCAGCCACAGACGGCGATGCACGTCCTTGGCGCGCGCCGCGATGTCCGCACGGGCTTGCGGATCGTCGGTCATGAGGGCCGCAGCCGGCACAGCGACGACGATGGCATCGAAGGGGCGCTCGGGGCGGTACTTGCGGCACAGGCCCAGCAGCTGGTCCCAGGCCGCCGCACCCGGGGCATCGGCCGCGTCCCGGGCGTCAGCGCCCTGCCCCTGCACCTGGATGACAACGCCCTTGTCGAAGAAGTGCCAGTGCAGCCCATGCGCCTGCGCGCTCAGGGTGTCGTCGCTGGCCAGCGCCCGCGGTATACCGGCCGCCGCCAGAGGCAGGACCTCGCCCGTCTCCGCGGTGTTGAGGACCAGGGTCCAGCTCGTCTTGTAACGCTCTGCATGCGACGACAGGTTGGACTCGATCAGGCCCACGGCCTGGCGGAAGGAATGACGTACGCCCTCGAGGTTGACCCGCGGCGGGACCGGTCGCGAGGCCGGCGGTTCGCTGTCGGCGCCGCGCCGCGCAGCCCACAGGACCAGGCCCAGCACCGCCAGCGCGACGACCAGCAGCGCCAGCAGTACCCAGGGCGCGAGGTGATCGGCAAGATAGCTCAGCACAGCGGTCCTCCGGTTTGCACGAGGGCGGTGACCTCCAGCGCCTTGCGCACGGGCCAGGACTGCCACAGCCACAGCGCCTGCGAAATCAGCAGCAGCGCGAGCAGCGCCAGCAGGGTCAGGGCCCACCACCGACTCAGCCGCGGCAGGCGGCGCGCCTGCAGGTGGGCCAGCGTGCTGTCATAGGCGGCAGGTGAGAGGGTGCGATCACGCCCTCGCAGGTCGGGGGCGCGTTGGTAGATGAACTGGAACAGCTCGCGCCGATAGACCGCGATCCGGTCCACCGAGCCGGTGCCCCGGTAGCGACCCTGGAACCCCAGCGAGAGCACGCTCAGGTACAGGCGCGCGATCGGGCGCTGCGTCGGGTCGCGTTGCGCCAGCAGATCGTCGATGTCCGCGAAGACTTTCTCGCCGGCATGACTGCTTCGAAAGAGCCGGGACTCCAGCAGGGCCTGCCGCCACGGCACGCGCCCCGCCCAGTCAGCCGCGATGATCAACTCGTCTGCCAGCGCGGCTTTCAGGTAACGCGCGTGCATCTCGTTGTCGGCGCCCAGACGCCCGCTCAGGCGGTGCGCCTCGAGGGTCTGCAGCTCGATCCGTTCGGTGAGCTGCTCGCCCAGGGCCTGGACGGCGGCCGCGACCTCGCCGGCGTCGACATGCGGCAGGGCGTCGCAGGCCTGGCGCAGGGTGTCGTAGAACTCCCGCAGTTGCGCGCAGGGAAGGTCCGCACGGTCCGAAGACACGGCAGTCTCGCGCGAGGACAGTTCGGACAGGGGAAATGCAGAGGCCATGGGGTCAGCCCTTGACGAACAGCACCATCTCGTGGGGACGGTGCATCGCATCGGTCTCGTTGAGGTTTCCGATCAGCAGCGGCTGGCCCGACACGGTGAGCGTGTCGCTGGCCTCGATGCCGAACAGGACGTAGCCGGCGCTGGAGCGCAGCCCGAGCTCGGGTGCGTCGTCCAGGCGCTGGCGTGCGGCACCCAGCACGCGACGGTCAGTCAGGGAGTCCCAGACCTCACGCGAGCCGATCACGGCGCCAGCCATCCAGGCCACCAGGTCACGCTCGGGCCGTCCGCGCAGGCCCACCACGAGACGCGCACCCGCGAGCGCAGCGTCCAGGGTCAGGCTGTAACGGCCGGCGTCGACGCTGAGGGGCACGGTATGCCACTCCTGGCTGACTTCGCCCACCAGGTCTTCCAGCGCGTCGAGCACGGGGCCGATTGCCGCCCGTGGATCCGCCTGGTCCCAGGGGCCGGGCATCATCGGCACGGCCCCCGGCCGTAAGGTGGCCAGAGGTCCCAGCTGGGCGCACAGCGCCAGAAACAGTGCGTAGGGCGACAGCGCGGGCGACTGCAGCAAGGCCTCGAGCACCGGCAGCGCAGTCACCAGGGGGCCCAGGCGGGCCTTGTTCTCCAGCATCGCCAGGCGGTCCTCCACCCGGGAGGACGGGTCCGAACCCTGCTTGACGAGGTGGGCGGCCTTGCTCCGCATCTGTGCAGCCAGAGCCTGCGCGCGCTGGCGCAGCGCGTTGCCCGCGGGCAGGTCCAGCGAGGGCGGTACGAAGGGACCGCGCCGGCAGACCTCCCGGTCCTTGTGCACGGTCATGAGCTTGATGGACACGAACACGGACGACGGCAGCGTGCCGGCGGCCAGAGCCAGTTGGAGCCCGGCGCGAGGGATATCGACTGGCAGGGCCTCGGAGACCTCGTCCTCCTGCAGCTGGCCCGGCAGGGGACGAAAGCGCGAGGGCTGGCCGGCCTGACGCATGGAGCGCGCGCGACCGATCGTGAGGTAGACCGGGACCTCTGCGCCCTCGAGCTCGGCCGCCCAGGGCGCGAGGTCCAGCTGCAGGTCCTGGGCATGGGGCTCCCCGGACGACCAGGTCACCGCCATGCCGTCGGGCATCACCGCCTCCAGCGCCAGCACACGCACCAGGCCGTTGGCCAGCAGGCCCTCGTCGACCTCGAGACGCCGCAGGCCCCAGGCCAGGGGCTGTGCCGCCAGGTGCTGCCAGGCGATCAGCGCGTCCAGGCGCGCGCCCTCCTGCTGGAAGTGCTGGGGACTGAGCAGCATGCCCTCGTGCCATGCGATGCGGTGAGGGGGCGCAGGGGGCGTGCGGGAGTCAAGCATGTCGGCGGACGTCATTTCGCGGCAGGGGCAGGAGGCTCGGCGCCCAGGAAGCCCTTGGGACCAAGTTGCAGGAGGTAGTTGCCGGGGGTGGGCTGCAGGCGCAGGCGGTGCTCGCCCGGCGGCGGGTAGGCGGCGTAGGCCAGCACCGCCAGCGCCAGTTGGTGGATGAGCACGGCGTCGGTCAGGCGCAACGTCTGACCCGGCACGACCTCCAGAGACACCACGCCCACGCCCTCGGGAAACGCGCGCTGCAGGTCGGTGCGCGTGGCGAACCACTTGGCCGCGGGCGTTGCGTTGAGCACTTCGAGCAGCGCCGGGTCACGCACGAAGACCAGGTCCACAGCCACCGGGCTGTCCTGGTTGGCGTCGGAGGATGCGACCACGGTCACGCTTTTCCACAGCGCCGGCTGGGGCAGGGGCTTACCCAGGCCCACCAGGTTCGCGCCCATGGACAGGGCCGACTCGGCCAGCTTGCCCACGGTGCTGCAACCGGCCAGCCCGAGACCGGCCACGAGGACCAGGGCCCGACGATGCACAGGCTGCGACCGCTTCATGGCTTGCCCTTCGTGAGATCGGTCTGCACCGACTTGACCGCCTTGCCGGCGGCCTGGCTGGCCGAACGGGCGGCGAGGCTGGCGACGCGGGCGGCGCGGCTGGCCACGGCCGCTGGCATCGGGGCGGCCGCCACCTCGCCTGCGCGCGGACCCAAGTCCCGACCCGCCTGCACGCCAAGCAAGAACAACAAGGCCATCATGAGCAACAGGCCGAGGCCGCCCAAGACGACCAGGCGGGGGGTGAGGCTCAGGCGGTAGTCCATACGGCGTCCTCTTGCACGGTCAGGGAATGGCCACCGTGAGCTGGCCGGGGAAGTTGATCGTGATCACGCCGCCCCAGCTGCAGCGCAGCTTGGAGGTCTTGTTGAGCGCGGGCTGGCCACCGATCTTCACGGTGGGTGAACCGGGTTTCCAAGACCCGCTGGTCATCGGGATGCAGGGCATGGGCTTGAGGCTGCCCATGGCGGCGGCGGTCGCGACGGCCACCATGGGATTGCCCAGGGAGCGGCACAGGCCGAAGGGCAGCACGTTCACGAAGGGTTTGCTGTCCTTCACGGTGGCGGCCGCCAGGACCGCGTTCACATGGCGCGAGGGCGCCACCAGCAGCGACGACGGTGCAGCGCCGTAGTTGCATCGGGTCAGGGCGCCCATGCAGACCTGTTGTCCCATGTCAGCTCCCCCTCACCAGACGTTGCAGACGGTCGCCCAGCGTCGGCCGCTCGGCCGCCATGTCCAGGTCACGACCCTCGGCGTCGCGCCGAACGGGAGTGCCTACCGGTACCCCTTGCGCGTAGACGATCTCCTCCATCAAAGCGCCACCGGGCCAGAAGCGGCGCAGCGGCCCGTGCAGAAGGTCGGCGCGGTAGGTGCAGGTCTGGGCCACCTCGCCCGCCGCCGTGAAATCCACGGACTCGCCCTCCAGCTGGTTCTGGTGGTAATGAGACCGCCGCATGCATTGCCCCTCGTGGAAGTACTCGGCAGGGCCCTCCAGGACACCCGCCACATAGTGCAGCCGCGCGCTGGGGCGTCCGGCCTCATCGAAGGCGATCGACAGCCCGTGGAGCTGGCCCCGCACGTACTGCTGCTGCGAGATGCAGCGCCCCTGCTCGAAGGTCTTCATCGTTCCGTGCAGGCGTCCCGCCCGGTAGCTGCAGGACTGCACGAGCGCACCGCTGGCGTCGTGCAGGCTCATGGGGCCCTCCATCTGCCCTTGCCGGAAGCGGGCCTGGAATCGGCTGCCGCTTTCGGGGTCGAGCTGCTCGAACAGGCCATCGAGCACCCCGTCGACCAGGGTGCAGCGCAGGACACGGCGGCCCTGCGCGTCGAACTCCTCCACGACCTCGGGGCCGGACACGACTTCGGGGTCGGACGCGGACGGGTCGACAGGGGTCGCAGTGGGGGTACGGGGTGCATCCATGGTCAGTTCAGCTTCACCATCGCGCCCTTGAGGGTCAGGCCTGCACCGGCCTGGATGCTCTGGTTGGCGTCCGCCTTGCTGTTGATGGCGGGCGCCTTGAGATTGATCTGCGCGGCGGCCTGCTGCTGCAGGTTCGCGCCGGCCTTGGTCGTGATGTTGGCTCCGGCCTTGTGCAGCAGGTTCCCACCGGCCTGCCCGGTGAGATCGCTGCCGGCCTTGAGCAGCAGGGTCGTCCCGGTCTGCACCTGACCGTCGGCGCCGGTCTTGATCAGGAAGGCCCCGGTCACGTTGATCGTGAGCTTGCCCTTGACCGTGAGCGCATAGTCGCCGTCCACGGTGTGGTGGAAGGCGGCATGGTTGTGGTGCGTCTCGTCGCCGGTCACGTCCACGGTGCGCGTGCCCTTGACCTTGTGGCTCTCCTTGCCTTTCTTGAGTTCCAGGCTCCGGTCGCCCTCCTCCAGCACGTGGACCTCGGCGCCCTTCTTCAAGGTGGTGGACCAGCCGTTCTCGACCTCGAACTTCAGGTCCTTCTGCGCGTGCAGGTAGAACTCCTCGGCGTCCTTCTTGTCCTCCAGCCGCAGCTCGTTGCCGGCCTGACCCTGCTTGGACGAGCGTGTGCGCAGCACGGTCTGCGTCTGGTGGGCGGGCAGACCCACGGGGGGCGCGTTCTCGCCGTTGTAGACGCAGCCGGTGACCAGGGGCCGCTGGGGATCGCCGTGCAGGTAGCTCACCACCACCTCCTGCCCCACCCGAGGCAGCGCCAGCGCGCCAAAGCCCGGTCCCGCCAGCGGCTGTGACACCCGGATCCACGGCGAGCTGTGGTCGTCCTTCTTGCCCTGGCGGTCCCACGGGAATTGCACCTTGATGCGCCCGTGCTTGTCGGTCCAGATTTCCTCCCCCGAGGGGCCCACCACGCGTGCGGTCTCGCAGCCCAGCGCGCGGGGCAGCGGTGTGACCATCTCGGGCCGGAAGGGCACCGAGGCGCCGAAGGCCTCGAAGCGGTTCGTGTACAGATCGTCGCGCACGCGGTGATGCACGCGCCGCAATACCCAGGCGGCGTTGAGCGCCGCCACGAAATGCCCTTTGAGGGTGAAGCGGGTACCGGCGCTGAAGGGGTAGGCCAAGCTCTCCCCGCGCAGCATCTGGGCCTGGGCCTGGCTGGCCTCTACCCGCAGGCGCGCGCGGGAGGACCCAGCCGACACGCTGGCATGGCCGGTGGCGAATTCATAGAACGTGCCTTCCCCGACCGACGCCGCGTGGCTACCCGCCAGCGAGGCGCCGGGCTTCTCGAAGTTGTAATCGTCGGCGGTGGCCTTCTTGAGCGCCAGGCGTTTCTCGCGCTCGAAGCGGGTCACGGCATCCAGCGGCCGGCTCTCCGAGGACGTCGGGAAAAAGCGCATGGACGCGGCGCCCGGGCAGTCGGCAAAGGCGGAGCCGGCATCGGCCAGCACCATCGTGTGGCTGCTGGCGGCGAAGGTGAAGAAGTAGAAGATCCCGGCCTGCTCCATCAGGCGGGAAATGAAATCGAAGGCCGATTCGTCGTACTGCACGCAGTACTCGATCGGTGGGTAGGTCTGCGACAGCTTGACGCTCACCGGCACCTTGAACTCGCCCAGCACCGCCTTGACGATGGCGTCGGCCGACTGGGCCTGGAAGATCCGCCGGTCTCGCGACAAGTGCAGGAGCGACAGCCGCGGCTCAAGCTGCGCCTCGTAGGTCGCGAAGTCCCGGTCGAAGCCGCTGTGGACGAAACGGCTGCACAGGCCATGCAGATAGCGCTTGGGGCCCTGGCCCGCCTGCAGCGTCACCTTGATGTCCTTGCCCACGATGGTGGCCGGGTCCAGGCCTGCGTCGCCTGAGCGCAAGGCCAGGGTGAAGCGAAAGGGCTCGCTCAGGCCCTCCTGACCGTCCAGTCCGTCCACCAGCAGGGCGTCCGCGCCGAACGGCGTGGACACCGACACCAGGCGCCGGGCCTGCTTGTAGCCAGTCCTCATCGCCGGCCTCCAGCGGCTTCGAGCGCCGCATCGTGAAAGGCGTAGTCGAACTGGCCATCGCCGCCCACCCGCATGTGCACCGCATCGAAAGGACGCTGCTCGCACACGCGCTCCAGCACCCCGGTCGACAGCTGCGGCAGCACCGTCTGCGTGAGGATGAAGTCGATGTTGCGCGCACCCGAATCGACCTCGGTGCAGCGCGCCGTGATGCGCTCGCTCACCGCCGCGTCCCAGGTGAAGGCGCTGTGGTGGTGGTCGGCAAAGCGCTGCGCCAGGTGCGAGAGCTTGAGGTCGACGATGCGCCGCACCTGCTCGTCACCCAGGGGGTAATACGGCACCAGCACCAGGCGCCCCAAAAATGCGGGACTGAACTGCCGCACCAGGTGCGGACGCAGGCGCTGCACCAGCTCGGACGGTTCGGGACGGCGGCCGCCCTCGCAAGCCTGGGTGATCACGTCCTGCGCCGCGTTGGATGTGAGCAGGATCAAGGTGTTGCGAAAGTCGATCGACACCCCTTCGCCGTCTTCCATCGTGCCCTTGTCGAACACCTGGAAAAAGAGCTCGAGCACGTCGGGATGCGCCTTCTCCATCTCGTCCAGCAGCACCACGCTATAGGGGCGCCGGCGTACCGCCTCGGTCAGCACACCGCCCTTGCCGTAGCCCACGTAGCCTGGGGGCGCACCCTTGAGGCTGGAGACCGAGTGCGCCTCCTGGAACTCCGACATGTTCAGCGTGATCATGTTGCGCTCGCCGCCGTACAGCGTGTCGGCCAGGGCGCAGGCGGTCTCGGTCTTGCCCACGCCGCTAGGGCCCACGAGCAGGAAGACGCCCACCGGCTTGCCCGGATCGTCCAGGTCGGCGCGGAAGGTGCGGATGCGCCGCGCGATCGCATCCAGCGCCGCGTCCTGGCCGACCACGCGTTCGGCCAGTTTCTCGCGCAGGTGCAGCACGGTGTGAATCTCGTCGGCCATCATCTTGCCGACCGGAATACCGGTCCAGCCGGAGATCACGTCGGCCACCGTGTGCGCGTCAACATACAGCGGCACCAGGGGCTCGTCGTCCTGGATCGCTTCCAGGCCCTTGCGCAGTCGCTGCAATTGCGCAGCGCGCGAGGCCCGCTCCTCCGGGTCTGCTGGGGCCTGCTGCGCGCCGGCGGCGATCTCGCGGCGCAGGGCCAGGATTTCCTGAACGGCACTGCGCTCCAGCGCCAGCTTCTCCTGAAGGTGGACCTGGCGTTGCCGGTCCCGCGCCAACGCGTCCTCCCGCTGTGCGATGAGACCGCTGCGGTCCTCGCCGCGCGCATGCGCCTGACGTGCCAGACGCAGTTCCTCGGCGCACAGGGCGATGTCGCGGCCCACGGCTTCGAGCTGCCAGGGCTCGCCCGACAGGCCCACCGCCACCCGAGCGCAGGCGGTGTCCAGCACGCTGATCGCCTTGTCCGGCAGCTGGCGGCCCGAGATGTAGCGGTGCGACAGGCGCACCGCGTCCTGCACCGCCTCGTCCAGGATCTCCACGCCGTGATGGCGCTCCAGGGTGGCCGTCATGCCGCGCAGCATCTCCACCGCCACTTCGGTCGCGGGTTCCTCCACCTTCACCACCTGAAAGCGTCGCGCGAGCGCAGGATCGCGCTCCACGTATTTCTTGTATTCAGCCCAGGTGGTCGCGGCGATGGTGCGCAGCTCGCCGCGGGCCAGTGCGGGCTTCAGAAGGTTGGCGGCATCGCCCTGACCCTCGGCGCCGCCCGCACCGATCAACTGGTGCGCCTCGTCGATGAACAGGATGACGGGCGTGGCCGAGGCGCGCACCTCGGCGATCACGGACTTCAGGCGGTTCTCGAACTCGCCCTTGAGGCCTGCGCCCGCCTGCAGCAGGCCCAGGTCCAGGGTGCGCACCGTCACGCCGGCCAGGGCCGGAGGCACCCGTCCCTGCACCACGCGCTGGGCGAAGCCCTCGACCACCGCCGTCTTGCCCACCCCGGCCTCGCCCGTGAGGATGGGGTTGTTCTGGCGCCGTCGCAGCAGGATGTCGATGATCTGGCGGATCTCCGTATCGCGCCCGCGGATCGGATCGACCCGCCCCTCGCGCGCCTGAGCGGTGAGGTCGATCGTGAACTGGTCCAGCGAAGGTGTGGCGCCGGCGAGGGGCCGCTGCGGTTCGGGCATGCGCGCCACCGGCTCGCCCCCTGGCGCTGCGAGGGTCCCGGATCCACCCGACGCCGGGGCGCCACCCGCGTCCTCGGCGGAAAACGACAGCAGCCCCGCCAGCTCCTGGCGCAGCGTCTCGCGCGGGATCTCCAGCAAGGCCGGCGCCATCTCCAGCAGCAGCCCGCGCAGGCTGTCCACCTCCAGCAGGGCCAGCAGCACCGTCCCCGAGCGCACCTGCTGCTGCCCCAGCAGCATCGCGCTCAGGAGCCAGGCTTCCTGGAACAGGGGCGCGAAGTGCGGCGACAGCGCCGGCGTGCGGCCGTTGCCCCGCTTGAAGCGGTCCATGCCTTGCTGCAACTGCGCGGTCACTGCAACAGGGTCCACCTGAAAGCGGCCCAGCACCTGCCGCACATCGGGTGCGGGCCCTTCCAGCAGTACCCGCAGCAGGTGCTCGAGCTCCACGTTGTAGTGCGTGTGCGTCACGCACAACTCGGCGGCCTGCGCCATCGCCCGCTTGCACTCGGGGTTCAGGCGCGCCAGCAGGGTGCGAATGTCAATGTCCATGGGCCCTCGCGGGTGTCGTGAGGACAAAGCGCGGACCTTGTACGGCCTGTGGGGTGGAACCCGCAGGACTGGTCAGCCAGGCCGACAGGCCCAGGCGCGGTGACAAGCCTGGCGCGGTTTCTGGCCGGGCGCGCAATCGCGTGCTGGGGACACCTGCGAGGTCCACCTGCACCTGCACACGCAGGTCCTGCTGCAGGTGACGCGTCACCAACCACGCCAACAGACCATGACGGGCGCCGGCGGGCAGCAAGGCGTCCAGGTGCCGAGGATTCAGGCCGTCCAGGCCCAGGGCGATACCGGCCGCTGGGTCCCAGGCGCGCTGCCCCAGGGCTGCGCCCTGCCCCAGACGCGGCGCGCAAGCCTCGCGCTCCGCCAGACGAGCGCGCTCCTCGTGCGCCAAGGGCAGCCAGCCCCCCACGAAGGACCGGCCGGTAAAGGGCAGCCCCAGGCGATCGCGCAGCATCGCCAGCAAAGACGCCATCGAGCGCGGCGCGCCGCCCTGCAGGCCCGCATGACGTGGCCACGCGGGCTGACCACCTGGGGCCCGGGCGCCCTCGCTGCGCCCCAAACCCGAGACGGCGTCGATCACGCGCAGCAGCGGCGCGTCCTGGATCGGTCCCGCGCTGAGCGCCACATGGTGCTTGCGTCGCCCCCGATGGAGGAAGCCGAGCAGGCGCTGCTGAAAGATGTCCAGGAACGCCAGTCCCGCCGGGTTGCGATGGCGAACGCCCTCGAGCAGCATCTCGGTGTAGGCCACAGGCAGGGGGCCCTGCGCGCCGGCCAGGGCCATCACCGGTGACGACAGCGTCAGCGCCGGCGCAGGTCCGTGGTGCTCGGACAAGCCCTGGATGTCGCTGGCAGGAAAGGCCAGACTGACCGGCGCCGACAAGCGCACCGCTTCATCCAGTCCCAAGGACGTGCCCACGGGACGGCGCTCTGGTTCGGCCCGCTCCAGCAGGTGCAACGCCTGAAACAGGTCGAACCCTTCGGGCCGTTCGAGCAAGCGGCGAATCAGATCAGGCATTGGCGTCCACTCATCGCCGGCCAGCGCTTGACGGTCTCGCCCCCCTGGCGCAGGGTGAGGCGCACAAAGGAATTGGCCGTGGTGTACAGGGCGAAGAACCGCGACAGCACGCTGGCCAGCACCAGAGGCGAGTTGCCGACGAAGGCCTCGGGTTCGATATCCAGCGTGATGTCGGTACCCCGGCAGTGCCCGCCCCAAGGCGGTCCGCCCACGCGGGCGGTGGCCATCGCCGCGTGCAGGGCCCGGATGCCCCGCACCTGCGCCTGGTCGCGGGCACTCTCACCCGCGAACAGCATCAGCATCTGCCGCAGGGTGTGCACCCCGTCGGTGCCATCCACCAGAGAGCGGTGGTTCAGCCGCAGCAGCGACACCAGGGCCCACAGCGCCTGGCTGCCCAGTGCCGGATCACGCGGCGTGCTCGGGGCGTACAGCGCACGAATCCGTGTGGTGGTGGAGACGCCCTGGCCCAGGAATCGGGCACCCGGCGCAAGCTGTTCGGCCAACCTGCGGTTGGTGCAAAGCAACCGGGCGTAGACCACCGGTTCACGGGGCACGGCGCGCACGTCGCGGCGGTCCACGAATCCGATGAACACGTCGGTGCCTGCGATGTCGCGACGCAGGCTCGTCTCGCGCCGCAGGGTCCAGAACAAGTCGGCATCGCCGGCCCCCTGCGGGTCGGGCTCGGCGTAGACGCTGGGAATCTCGCTCGGACGGTCGGCCTGCGGGTCCGAAGCGATCACCGCCTGCACCGAATGCACCTCGGTCACCGCATCACGCTGCAGGTCCGGCCGCAACAGGTACTCGTGCTGGCGGTGATCGATCACCACGGGCTCGCTGGTCTGCTCGAACAGGTTGACCGCGGGCACGCAGCCCAGGACAAAGTTTTCAGGGGACAAGAGCGACAGCACCCGGGCGCTTCGGTCGAACACCAGGCGCAGCGCGAAGCCCGTGCCCGCGCCCAGGCGCCCGCGCAGGCCTCGCACGTCGAAGAACTGGAATTTGCGCGGAAACGCGAAGTACTCCTGCAACAGTCCGTAGGCGGGATGGGCATGCGCCGGCTGCGCCAGCACCTCCTGCCCCTCGTCGAAACCGACCTCGGCCAGGCAGTCCGCCGCCAGCCGCACGCAGGTACCGTCATCGGCCAGCACCTGGATCTGCTCCAGGCCAGTGACCAGCAACTCGTGCAGGGGCATGGTGGTCAGAAGGTCACCCCCCAGATGAAGCCGCAGCACGTCGATCTCCAGATCGCTCGCCTGCAGGCCGTCCTCGCAGCGCAGCTCCAGCCTCAGCGTGCGCGGATCCTCCAGGCGGACATCGGTCATACGCAGCGGCCACAGGGTCAGGTCCCAGGCGGTGCGCATGCGGCAGGTCTCTCCCGTCTCGGCGGTCGTGGTCAGCGCCGTACCGCGCGGCACCTGCCAGCCTGCGGTGACCTTGCCTTCGGACGGGTCCAGGGTCATTTGCACCACCGTCATCGCGGCCACCGGCTGCGTGAGGCTGGGGCACAGGTTCTCCAGCAGGCTGGTGGCCACCGCCGGAAACTGGCGATCCAGGTCACGGTGGACCCGAGCGGTGAGAAAGGCCACCGACTCGATCAGCCGCTCGGTGTGCGGGTCGGGCGACTCGGCGCCTGAAAGATCCAGGCGCTGGGCCACCTTGGGATAACGGGCTGCGAAATCGCCCGCCTGCACCCGCAGATAGGCCAGCTCGCGCCGGTAGTACTCCAGAAGATCGTCTTGCAGGTTCATGCCGCAAGTGCCTGTAACGTGCCGGCTTGGTCGAGGGCGACGTTGAAATCCACGCGCTGCAATTGGCGTCCCACAGTGACCGATGCGGTGATCGAAAGTTGCACGCGGTCTGGACATCGGATGTCGGGCTCCGCCTGCACGGTCACCTCGCGCAGCCGGGGCTCAAACCCTTCGATCGCCCGCTGCACCAGGTCGCCCAGCACCTGCAAGCCAACACCAGGCTCGATCCCCTGCGCCAGGACGTCAGGCAGCCCGTATGTCAGGGAGGACGCCTCACCCCCGAGAGCCTCGTCGACGGTCAGGCCATTGCGTGTATTGAGAAGCCGCTCCAGGTCACGGGCCAGCGAGGCCTTCAGGTCGGCGCCTTGCAGCAGGCGCCCCGGTGACGACGCGGACACCGGCAGACACAGCCGGTCAAAAAGCGGGGCGTGCGATGCCCAGGTGAAGGTGGACACGGTACTCCCTGATGACTGCGTGAAGGAGCGACCTCGGTGCCGTCAGCGCCCGAGGTCAGGTCATCAGACCGACATCATCCCCGCGAGGTCCCAGTTCCAGGTCGCCGTGCCCGCTGCCTGGGCGTCGGTCTTCTGTCCCTGGAACTCGCACTTCAGGGCCGAGAAACTGATCGTGAAGGAATCCGAGGGAAGTCCCCCGCCACCCGACGTGTTGACGCTGGAGATCATCGCGTTCGTCATCGTGTAGGTGAAGAAGGGCAAGTAGTTTCCCTCCTCCACCCGTCCCACGAACAGCTTGGCTTCTGCGGCTTTCTTACCCTGCGTGCAGTGCTTGTACAACTCGGTGGTCGAACGATCCGACATCTTCTGCAGCGCGATCTCCGAGAGGATCGGGCGGCCTGCGGTCCGCTCGGAGTTGGCGATGTCTCCTTGCATCGGCAGCGAGGCGCTGTGCGAATAGCTCAGGATGATGATCTTGTCCTTGTGATCCTTGATCTGGCAGTTTCCAGAGATGCCCGTGAACTCGAGAATGATGACGTCTGACATATTTCAGCTCCTAGATTCTTGAAGGCTCCGCGCGCGTCGAGCGCGCGGGGCACTGCGATGGCGTTCAGGCCGCAGCGCCGGGCGCCGGCAACTCGGCGACCAGGCGAATGGAGGTGGTCAACTCCTCCATCTGGAAGTGCGGTCTCAGGAATACGGTGGCCGAATAGGCACCGGGCTTGCCGGCCACCTCGGTCACGTCGATGCGTCCCTCCGCCAGCGGGAAACGTGCTTTCTCGCCCTGAGTTGCGTTCGGGCTCAGGAGCACATAGTTGCTGATCCACCCATTGAGATAGGCATCCACGCTCTCCCGGGTCTGGAAGCTGCCGACCTTGTCCCGCATGATCACCTTGATGTAATGGGCGAAGCGGGAAGCCGCCAGGACGTAGGGCAGACGGGAGGACAGGGCCGCATTGGCATTGGCCATATCGAGGTTGTAGACCTTGGGTTTGTTCACCGTCTGGCCACCGAAGAAAGCGGCGAAATTCGAGCCCTTGGAATTGACCACCGCGATGAAGCCCAGGTCATTGAGCTCTTTCTCACGGCGATCGGTGACCAGCACCTCGGTCGGGCACTTGAGCGCCACGTCGCCCTCGTCGGTCTTGAAGGTGTGGGCGGTCATGTTCTCCACCTTGCCGCCGCCCTCGACCCCACGGATCGCCGTCGTCCAGTTGTACTTGGCGAAAGCGTCGGTGATACGCAGGCCCAGCTGGTAGGCGGCATTGGCCCACAGGTACTTGCCGTGGTCCTTGCCGTCCACATCCTCCTCGAAGTTGAAGCCCTCCACCGGGGTGGTGTTGGGGCCGTAGGGCAGGCGCGCCGCGTACCGGGGCAACACCAGCGACACATAGCGCGAGTCCTCCGATTCGCGGAAGCTGCGCCAGGTCACCATCTCGGCGCTCTCGAAGATCTTGGACATGTCGCGGGGCAGGCCCAGCTCCATGAAGCTGGTCATGCCGAACATCGACGGACTGGCCGCCGCGATGAAGGGCGCATGGGCCACAGCCGCCACCTTCGAGATGCGCTGGAGCAAGGCGATGTCCTGCGGGTGGCGTCCGAAGGTGTAGTCGCCAATCAGCAGCGAATAGGGATTGCCACCGAAGGTTCCGTACTCCTCTTCGTAGACCTTCTTGAACAGGGCGCTCATGTCGTGGTCGACCGCAGTCTCCAGGTCCTTGAGCAGTTCCTTCTTGGACACGTTGAGCAGACGCAACTTCAGCTGTGGTCCGGTCTCGGTGCCATAGACCATGTCATGCAGGCCGCGCCACGATGCCTCCAGCGCTTGGAAGTCGGGTTGGTGCAGGATGGCGTTGATCTGGTCGCTCAGGATCTTGTCGATGGCGGCGACACGCTCGTTGATCATGGCCACGACGCCCTTGTCGGGGGCAGCCTTCATGCCTTCATCAAGAATCTGGGTAGCAAACTGCCCCAGCAGTTTCTTGGCGTAATCGCTCTGCGACGGCTCGATGGCCATCTTGCCCTCCAGGACGATGCGATCCAGGAGGCTCAGTTCTTGGGTGGCGGTGGCGGCGCCACCGGCTTCCGTTTCGGTTTCTGTGGACATGGCGTGGACTCTCGCTACGTTGATCGGGAATAAGCCTCGGGTCAGGCCGCTTCGGCGGCGGGCTCGTCAGCGCCCTTGAGCGCCTTGAGGTCCTCGGTGTTCTGCAGGATGTTCTCGAGCAGTGCATCGAGTTCATCGTTGCCATCGAGCTTCCCGAGCAGGTCGCGCAATTGCTGGCGCGCCTCCAGCAGCTTGGCCAGTCGTGGCACCTGGCGCGCGATCGCCTCGGGATGGAACTGGTCGAAGTCGTTGAAATTGAGTTCGACCTTCAGATTGCCTTCGCCCTTGAAGGTGTCGGGCACCGACAGGTCCAGGCGCGGCCCGATCTTGGCCATCACCTCGTTGAAGTTGTCGCGGTCGATTTCCACGAAACGCCGCTCCTTGAGCTTGGGTGGCGCCACCAGGGGCTGCCCGGACAGATCGGCCAGCAGGCCAACCACCAGCGGCAACTCCTTTTTCTCGACGGCGCCGCCGATTTCCACGTCGTAGGTGATCTGCACGCGGGGTGGGCGGTTGCGGCCCATCCACTTTTGAAGACTGTCTGACATTCGAGTCCTTCGATAGAGCGGGTCTGAGGGGAGATGACCGGCCACCGGACTGCATGGCTCGCCATCACTTCGCAGCGCTGTCGACACATCGGCAACAGTGCGTAATTCATGCTAGTTCAGTTTTCTGAAAGGTACAACCATGGTTCTTATTTTTCACATTCACGCCTGTACTCAGACTGCTTTTGAACGCGTTCGACGGGCCGTGCGGCCAGACAGCGAAACGGGAATTACCGGAGCGGTATTCAGGAGATGCCGGTGCACGGCGCAAGCCGGCAACACGCCTGCGCCAGGCGGGTTTCAGCGAGGGAAAAGCGGTGTGAAAAGGCCCCGCGCGGGGGGCATGTGAGGGGTGGTCGGAGCGATAGGATTCGAACCTACGACCCTCTGGTCCCAAACCAGATGCGCTACCAGACTGCGCTACGCTCCGACCCGATCATTCTAGCGGTCGTACGCCGCATCCTGGATCGAATCTGCTCTCTATCCGCCCCGCACCCCGCTGGGGTCGCGCCCCTCTGGACCGAGGGTAAGCCAGGGTCCGCGCGCAGAGCTTGCTCGGGCAGAATCGCCCGCAGAAAACGATTGCCCCAAGGAGACCTCATGACCACTCGACGCCTTGTCCTCACCCGCGGTGCCGCCGTCATCGGCGCTGCCTCCACCAGCCTGCTGCTGCCCTCGATCGTGCGGGCCCAAAGCAACAAGGTGCGCGTGGGCCTGATGCTGCCCTACACCGGCACCTTCGGCCAGATCGGCGTGACCATCGAGAACGCGTTTCGCATGGCCCTGGACGAAAAAGGCGGCAAGCTCGGTGGCC
>JBEEIS010000055.1:0-4903 GCA_041169755.1 Pseudomonadota bacterium
AGCAACTCGCTCAGGTCCTTCGTGAGTTCACTGATGCGGGCCGCCTTCGCAGCGTAGGCCGGGTCGTGCTGCAGCAGGTGGCCGTATTCCTTGACTGTCACCCCGCAGCCTGAAGCATTCATCACGATGGCCTCGACCTGGCCACCCTCGACAGAGGGCCACCAGGCGTCGATGTTGGCGCGCATCTGGTCGCGCCCGCCCGCCTGGTCGTTCAGGTGGAATTTCACCGCGCCGCAGCAGCCCGCCGCGGGCGGGATCACGGCCTGAATGCCGGCCGCATCGAGCACGCGCGCCGTGGCGCTGTTGATGTTGGGCGCCATCGCCGGCTGCACGCAACCCGCGAGCATCAGCACCTTGCGCGCATGCGGGCGCGTCGGCCAGGACCCCGCGGGGCGCGCAGCGGGCACCTTGGCCTTCAGGGCCGGCGGCAGCAGGCCGCGGACCGCCTGCCCCAGTTTCATCGCGGGCGCGAACAAGGGCGAAGGCAGACCTTCCTTCAACGCCCAGCGCAGCGCGCGTTGGGCCGCGGGACGCGGCACGCGTTCCTCCACGATCTGGCGACCGATGTCCACCAGGTGGCCATACTGCACGCCACTGGGGCAGGTGCTCTCGCAGTTGCGGCACGTGAGGCACCGGTCCAGATGCAGTTGGGTTTTCTCGGTCGGTGTTTCGCCTTCCAGCACCTGCTTGATCAGGTAGATGCGTCCGCGCGGGCCATCGAGCTCGTCACCGAACAACTGATAGGTGGGACAAGTCGCGGTGCAGAAACCGCAATGCACGCACTTGCGCAAAATGGCCTCGGCCTCGCGACCTTCGGGCGTGTCCTTGAACTCGGGAGAGAGCTGGGTTTGCATGCGAGAAGCGGTGTCAGAAGTCGGGGTAGAGCCGGCCCGGGTTGAAGAGGCCGGCCGGGTCGAACTCGCGTTTGAGCTCGCGATGGATGCGGTCCAGGGGTGCGGGCAAGGGATCGAATCGGTTCATGCGCACCGCCCCGGCATCGCCCCCCTCGATGAACAGCGTGGCGCTACCGCCCACCGCCTGCACGGCGCGACGCAGGGCGGGGCCGGCCGCACGCTCGGCGCGGACCCAGCGCTGACCGCCGTGCCATTCCACATAGGGCGTGTCCGGCAGGTCCAGCACCGGCGCGGTCTGCGGCACCGACAAGCGCCACAGGTCACGGCCGCCCCGCTCGTTGAACCAGGGCAGGCGCAGGTCGCGCGAAAGCGTCCAATCGGCGGCGGCCTCGGGCTGTCGCTCGCCACCCAGGCTGCGGCAGGCCGCTTCCACCGCGGCCATCGCACCGCGCAGGCGCAGGTACAGGGTGGGCACGCCCGCGTCCTCGACCCAGGCACTCGCATTCAGGGGCAGGGGCTGGCCGCCCCAGGCGTTCAGCCGCTGCAGCGCCTGCGCCTGCGTCATCTCAAAGCGCAACGTGGCCTCGGCGGGTGCGATGGGCAGCACCTTCAGGCTCACCTGCGCGATCAGACCCAGCGTGCCCATCGACCCCGCCATCAGGCGTGAGACGTCGTAGCCCGCCACGTTCTTCATCACCTGCCCGCCGAACACCAGAACCTCGCCACGCCCGTTGACCATCGTGACGCCCAGCACGTAGTCACGCACCGAGCCCACACTGGCACGCGCGGGTCCCGACAGACCGGCCGCCACCATGCCGCCGACGGTCGACCCCGGACCCCAGTGCGGCGGCTCAAACGGCAGGCACTGGCCCTGGGCGGCCAGGGTGGTTTCGAGTTCGGACAGGCGGGTGCCGGCCCGCACGGTCACCACCAGCTCGCTGGGCTCGTAGCTCACGATGCCGGTGAGGGAGGCGGTGGACAGGATCTCACCCGGCGTGCCCGGCTCGCCGTAGAAATCCTTGGTGCCGCCGCCGCGGATCCGAAGGGGCTGGCGCGCGGCGCCAGCGGCGCGTAGGCGGTGGATGATGTCTTGCAAGGCGGAATCCATGGGCTGCGATGGTACGCGCCAGCGGGACCCGCCGCCCAGCACCGGGATATCCGGTTCGCGCGGTAAATCCCGTCGCGAAGTGCGACCCTCCGTCGAAAGAACTACGCAGGGTCGTCAAGATATTGAGCCCGCGCGCCCCATGTGCGTGGCTACCATCCGCAGCCGATGCCACACGCGCCCTCCCCGGATGAACACGCACGCGCCGAGGGCGCGCGCTACGCGCTGCTGCGCCGCGTCGCACCGGCCCTCAGGCATGAGGCTGTCGCCCCCCTTCAGCCCATCGCGATGGCCGCCAGCGTGCTCGAACGCCGCCTGCGCGATCCGACACCCGACCTCGCTCAGATCCAGGACACCGCCGCGCGCCTGGCGGGCTACTCGCGCACGGCGGTCAGGTCCTGCCTCGAGCTGGTCGAGTGGCTTACCCCACCCCCCGGACAGGGTCTGTCCCTGCAGGCGGCGGTGCGCAGCACGCTGGACCTGCTGCGGGGCAGCCTGTTGCTACGCGGGTTCACCCTGCGCGAGGAGTTGCAAGGGGCCGAGGCCCTGGTACGCCACGCGGGCCTGCGTCATGTGCTGACCGCCTGCCTGCTCTGGCTCACGGACAGCGCTGGCGCCCCCGCCGAGGTGACGCTGCGCGCGCATGACGGTGGGTCCGGACTGCAACTCGTGCTGGACCTGCAAGCCATCGAGGGGGATGCCGGCATCGACGACCCGCCGGCCTACCGTCCGCTACGCGCTGAGGAGGTGGCGGCCCTGGCCCACGATGAAGGCATCGCCCTGCACCGTCAGGGCGACACGCTGGCCCTCACGCTCGCACGCGCGAAGATCCCATGAAAAAGGCCCGCCTGAGGGCGGGCCGGGGGCGGCCGAATGGCCATGCCTCGGACACGAGGGCGGCGCGCGCCGCCCCCGCAGGCATCAACGATGGTAAGCCGTTTCGCCGTGGCTGCTGATGTCCAGGCCTTCGCGCTCTTCTTCCTCGGTCACGCGCAGGCCGATCACCAGGTCGACCAGCTTGAAGGCGATGAAGGCCACCACTGCCGACCAGATCACCGTGGTGATCACGCCGTGGAACTGGATCCAGACCTGGGCCGCGATGCCCGGGAAGTCGGCTGCGTCACCGCACTTGTTGGTGACGTAGTTGCAGATGCCCATGCCGCCCAGAGAAGGCGAGGCAAACACGCCCGTCAGCAGCGCGCCGACGATACCGCCCACACCGTGCACGCCGAACACGTCCAGCGAGTCGTCAGCGCCGAGCAGGCGCTTGAGGCCGTTGACACCCCACAGACACACCAGACCGGAGATCAGGCCGATGATGATCGCGCCCATCGGGCCGACGAAGCCGGCCGCAGGCGTGACCGCCACCAGGCCGGCCACCGCACCGGAGGCCGCGCCCAGCATCGAAGCCTTGCCCTTGGACAGCGCCTCACCGGCAATCCAGGACAGCGCAGCGGCAGCCGTCGCGACCAGCGTGTTGATGAAAGCCAGGGCGGCGACGCCGTTGGCTTCCAGGTTGGAGCCGGCGTTGAAACCGAACCAGCCCACCCACAGCAGCGAGGCACCGACCATGGTCAGGGTCAGGCTGTGCGGCGTGAGCGACTCACGGCCATAGCCCAGGCGCTTGCCGATCACGTAGGCACCGACCAGACCGGCCACACCGGCGTTGATGTGCACGACGGTGCCGCCCGCGAAGTCGAGGGCGCCCTTGCCCCACAGCCAGCCGGCTGCGGCGGTGACCTTCTCGAGCGAAGCGGCGTCCGTGATGGCGTCCGGGCCGTCCCAGTACCAGACCATGTGCGCGATCGGCAGGTAGCTGAACGTGAACCAGATCACCGAGAACAGCAGCACCGCGGAGAACTTGATGCGCTCGGCGAAGGCGCCGACGATCAGCGCGCAGGTGATGGCGGCGAAGGTGGCCTGGAAGGCAACGAAGGACAACTCCGGAATCACCACACCCTTGCTGAAGGTGGCGGCCACAGAGTCCGGCGTGATGCCCTTGAGGAACAGCTTGTCGAACGATCCGATGAACGGATTGCCGCCGGTGAACGCCATGCTGTAGCCGTAAATGACCCAGAGCACGTAGATCACGGCGCTGATCACGAAGACCTGCATCAGCACCGACAGCATGTTCTTGCTGCGGACGAGGCCGCCGTAGAACAGCGCCAGGCCGGGCAGGGTCATCAGGATGACGAGCATCGTGGACATCGTGATGAAGGCGGTGTCGCCTTTGTTCGGCGTCGGCGTGGCGGCGGCAGCAGCAGCGGGTGCGGCCGCCGGGGCAGCCGCTTCAGCGGCGGCAGCCGGGGCGGACGCGGCCGGCGCTTGCGCCAGCGCGGCGCCACCGCCGGTCAGGAGGCCCAGCCCCAAGGCCAGGCAAGCAAGAAGCTTTCTCATGGTGTGGTGTTCTCCGTAATTTTTAGAGGGCTTCCTTGCCGGTCTCGCCGGTGCGGATGCGAATGACCTGCTCGAGGTCGTAGACGAAGATCTTTCCGTCGCCGATCTTGCCGGTGCGGGCCGCGCCTTCGATGGCTTCGATGACGCGCTCCACCAGGTCCTCGGCCACGGCGGCCTCGATCTTGACCTTGGGCAGGAAATCGACCACGTACTCCGCGCCGCGATACAGCTCGGTGTGGCCCTTCTGACGGCCGAAGCCCTTGACCTCGGTGACGGTGATGCCCTGCACGCCGATGGCGGAGAGGGCCTCACGCACCTCGTCGAGCTTGAACGGCTTGATGATGGCGGTGACGAGTTTCATGAATGACTCCTTCAGGCTAGAGGCTCAGAAGCTGTACTTCAGGCCGACGACGGCGCCAGACTTACCGACGTATTTGCCGCCCCAGGTGTAAGAGCCCGTCTTGGCGTTGGTGTCCACCGCCATCAGCGAGGCACTCAGGCCTTTGCCCAGGTCCTTGGCCACGGTCAGCGAGTAGTCGGTGTAGTG
>JBEEIS010000056.1:0-27791 GCA_041169755.1 Pseudomonadota bacterium
ATCGACAGCGGCGCCAGTGTGATCGAGGTCGAGGGCAAGCTGTTCGACCTGCGTAGCAACTGGCACCTGGGCGGCGCACGCATCCGCGGCACCGTCAACGGCCAACCCTTTACCGCGCAAGTCGAGCGAGGCCTGGCGCGTAATCCGGTGGCCATCGCGATCAGCCACAACGGCACGCGCATGGAGACCCTGGTCCTGGGCACTCGTACCGCCGAAATGTTCAAGCTGATGCCGTACAAGGCGCCGCCGGACATGAGCCGCTTCCTGCTTTCGCCCATGCCAGGCCTGCTGGTCGACGTCGCCGTGCAGCCGGGTCAGAAGGTCCAGGCTGGCGAGCGTCTGGCGGTGATCGAGGCGATGAAGATGGAGAACGTGCTGTTTGCCGTGGCCGACGGTGTGGTGGGCAAGTTGCTCGCTTCCAAGGGTGAGTCGCTCGCGGTGGATCAGGCGATTCTGGAGTTCGAATGAGCACGCCACGTCCCTTCAAGGTGCTGGGTGTCCAGCAAATCGCCATTGGTGGGCCCAGCAAGGATCGCCTGAGGACCCTGTGGGTGGAGATGTTCGGGCTCGAGGTCACCGGCAACTTCGTGAGCGAGCGCGAAAACGTTGACGAGGACATCTGCGCGATGGGTGTGGGGCCGTTCAAGGTCGAGGTCGACCTGATGCAGCCACTGGATCCCGAGAAGAAGCCTGCGGTGCACACGACACCGCTCAATCACATCGGGCTGTGGATCGACGATCTGCCGGCCGCGGTGCAGTGGCTCACCGCGCAGGGCGTGCGTTTCGCGCCAGGCGGTATCCGCAAGGGGGCGGCGGGCTTTGACATCACCTTCATTCATCCCAAGGGCAACGACGAACTGCCGATCGGCGGCGAGGGCGTGCTGATCGAGTTGGTGCAGGCACCGCCAGAGGTGGTCAAGGCCTTCGCGGCGATGGCGGGCCAGGCAGCTTCCTGAGGCGGGCCTCAAGCAGTTTCGGTCAGAGGCCTGCAACGGCAGGTCGATCCGTCCTGTTTCAGACGCCGCGCTTGCCCTGCGCGCGCGCCAGTGCCGCTTCGATCACCGCTCGTTTGCGTGCGGCCTCGGCGCCCTCGGCCCCGTGCGTGTACGTTGGCAGGTCGGCCAGCTTGGCGCGGGCCTTCGCTTCCAGGCGGTCCTGCTGCTCGCGCGTGTCGCGTGCCATCCGGGCCTGGTGGAATTCGTAGCGTTCCCGCGCTTGCCGCGCTTGTTCGGGGGACCAGGCGTCCCATCCTGTGCGTGTATCGGTCACGTTTTCCAGCTGGATGCAGTCGACCGGGCATGCCGGAATGCACAGCTCGCAGCCGGTACACGCCGGCTCGATCACGGTGTGCATGCGCTTGTTCGCCCCCAAGATGGCATCGGTGGGACACACCTTGAGGCACAGCGTGCAGCCGATGCACCAGGCCTCGTCGATCACGGCCACGGTGCGTGGGCCTTCGGTGCCGTGCGCAGGGTCGAGGTCTAGAGGAGGTCGCCCCGTGAGAGCGGCCAGGCGCTGCACACCTTCCTGCCCGCCCGGCGGGCAGCGGTTGATCGGGGCGTGATCGTCAGCGATGGCCTGCGCGTAGGCGGCGCAGTCCGGGTAGCCGCAGCGGGTGCACTGCGTCTGCGGCAGCGCCGCGTACAGGCGTGCGGCCAGTGGTGTCACTCGGTGGGCGTGGTGGCCGCGACAGCGGGCCGGCTGGGGCGTGCCGACTTGCCGGCTTCGTGAAAGCGCTGGATGAAGTTGCGCACTTCCGGATAGACCACGTCGCGCCAGCGTCGGCCGCTGAAGATGCCGTAGTGGCCGGCCCCCGGGACTTCCAGGTGCTTCTGGCGCGCCTTGGGCACGTTGTGGCACAGCGCGTGGGCCGCCTCGGTCTGACCCGAGCCGGAGATGTCATCGAGCTCGCCCTCCACCGTGAGGTGGGCAGTGGTGGTGATGTCCTGCGGGCGCACGCGTTCGAGTTCGCCTTCGGGGTTGCGCACGTCCCAGGTGCCATGCACCAGGCGGAACTCCTGGAACACCGTGCGGATGGTCTCGAGGTAGTAGTCGGCGTCCATGTCCAGGACCGCGTTGTATTCGTCGTAGAACTTGCGGTGCGCCTCGGCGCTGGCTTCGTCACCGACGATCAGGTGCTTGAAGTAGTCGTAGTGGCTCGAGAGATGGCGGTCCGGGTTCATGGCTACGAAGCCGGTGTGCTGCAAGAAGCCGGGGTACACGCGACGGCCCGCGCCCGGGAAGTTCGAAGGTACGCGGTAGATCACGTTGTTCTCGAACCACTCGTAGCTCTTGTTCATCGCCAGGTTGTTCACCGCGGTGGGCGATTTACGGGCGTCGATGGGGCCACCCATCATGGTCATCGTCAGGGGCGTGGTCTCGCCGCGCGAGGCCATGAGCGAGATGCCCGCCAGCACCGGCACGGTGGGCTGGCACACGCTGATCACGTGGCAGTTGCCATACTGCGCCTGCACATGGCGGATGAAGTCCTGCACGTAGTTGACATAGTCGTCCAGGTGGAACTCACCTGCTTCCAGGGGCACGGTGCGCGCGTTCTTCCAGTCGGTGATGTAGACCTTGTGGTCTCGCAGCAGCGTCTGCACAGTGTCGCGCAGCAGGGTGGCGTAGTGGCCCGACAGGGGCGCCACCACCAGCACCGCGGGCTGCTTCTTCATGGCCTCCAGGCGGGCCGGGTCGTCGGTGAAGCGCTTGAAACGGCGCAGCTCGCAGAAGGGTTTGTTGACAGCCACGGTTTCGTGGATGACGACATCGGCGCCGTCGACATTCACGGTCTTGATATCGAACTCCGGCTTGACGTAGTCCTTGCACAGGCGATACATCAGCTCGTAGCCGGCCGAGACGCGCTGGGACATCGGGTTCTGGGCCATGGGCAGAAGCGGGTTGCTGTACAGCTTGGCCGCCGCCTGGGCGAAGTCCGCGAAGGGTTCCATGAGGGAACGCTGGGCTTCGTAGATCTGATAGAGCATGGTCCGGGTCCCTTTGAAGTCAGCTCAAATTATCGGTGCCCTGCGCTTGAGTCAGACTTACTGAGCCGCATAAATTGCTGCATTGCGGCAGAACGGTAATTCTTCACGTCGGATCCCCTCCGGCCGCGCGTGGTGGGATCAGGCCGAATGCATCAAAAAAGCCGCCCTCAGGCGGCTTTTTGGGATATGCGAATACTTTGGTATTGACGCGAGGCGATCACATGACCTTGGCGATGGACTGGCAGACGTGGTCGATGTTCTTGCTGTTCAGGGCGGCCACGCACATGCGGCCGGTGTCGGTGCCGTAGACGCCGAACTCGTTGCGCAGGCGAACCATCTGGTCCTTGGAGAGGCCCGAGTAGCTGAACATGCCGATCTGGTCGGTGATGAAGCTCATGTCCTGCTTGACGCCAGCGGCCTTCAGTCGCTCGACCAGGGCGCTGCGCATCTGCTTGATGCGCACACGCATTTCGCCCAGCTCCTTTTCCCACATCGTGCGCAGGGCCGGGGTGTTCAGGACCGTGGCGACCACGGTGCCGCCGTGGGTGGGCGGGTTGCTGTAGTTGGTGCGGATCATGATCTTCAGCTGCGACAGCACGCGGTCGGCTTCGGCCTTGTCCTGGCACAGCACCGAAAGGGCGCCCACGCGCTCGCCATACAGGCTGAAGCTCTTGGAGAAGGAAGTGGACACGAGGAAGGTCTGGCCCGAGGCCGTGAACTTGGCCACCACCGCGCCGTCTTCGGCGATGCCGTGACCGAAACCCTGGTAGGCCATGTCCAGGAAGGGCACCAGGCCGCGGGTCTTGCAGGCGGCGACCACCTGGTCCCATTGGGCCGGGGTGATGTCATAGCCGGTGGGGTTGTGGCAGCAAGCGTGCAGCACGACGATGGTGCCGGCGGGCGCGGCGTTCAGGGCGGCGAGCATGCCCTCGAAGTTCAGACCCCGCTTGGCAGCGTCGTAGTAGGGATAGCTCTCGACGGCGAAGCCGGCCTGGGCGAACAGGGCGCGGTGGTTTTCCCAGCTGGGGTCGGAGATCAGGACCTTGGCGGCAGGGTTCAGGCGCTTCAAGAAATCGGCGCCGATCTTCAGGCCGCCGGTGCCGCCTAGGGCCTGCACCGTGGCCACGCGGCCGCTTTTCACCGGCTCGCTGTCTGCGCCAAAGACCAGGTTTTTCACGCCCTGGTCGTAGGCGACGATGCCGTCGATCGGCAGGTAACCACGGGCCTTGGGGGCTTCGAGCAACTGCTTTTCGGCCTGGCGCACGCATTCGAGCAGGGGCAGCTTGCCCTGGTCGTCGTAGTAGACCCCCACGCCGAGGTTGACTTTCTGGGGGTGGGTGTCGGCGGCGAACTGCTCGTTGAGACCCAGGATCGGGTCGCGCGGGGCCATTTCGACAGCGGAAAACAAAGACATGGGCATCCTCGTGTGTGGAAACTGCGGGTGATGGGGGAGGGGGTGGGCGCCAGGGTCATCGCGCATGCGTTACCCTGTCCGATTGCCCTTGATTTTAAGCTGTCCTGCCTTCGCCTTCGGCCTGCCGTTTCATGTCTGAGTCTTCCCCCGCTTCTTCTGCCCTGGTTGCCGCCGAGGCCGCGCCGCCTGCTGCCGAGGGTCAGTTCGTCACCTTCCCTGGCTCGCCCTTCGAGCTTTTTCAGCCCTATCCGCCCGCAGGCGACCAGCCCACGGCGATCGAGCAGCTGGTGCAGGGCGTGCAGGACGGCGAGGTGTTCCAGACCCTGCTGGGCGTGACCGGCTCGGGAAAGACCTTCACCATGGCCAATGTGATCGCCCGCCTGGGGCGGCCGGCCATCGTGTTCGCCCCGAACAAGACGCTGGCGGCGCAGCTTTACAGCGAGTTTCGCGAGTTCTTCCCCAAGAACGCGGTGGAGTACTTCGTCAGCTACTACGACTACTACCAGCCCGAGGCCTATGTGCCGCAGCGTGACCTGTTCATCGAGAAGGACAGCGCGATCAACGAGCATATCGAGCAGATGCGCCTGTCGGCCACCAAGAGCGTGCTCGAGCGCCGCGACACCATCATCGTGGCCACCGTGAGCGCGATCTACGGCATCGGCGCCCCCGAGGACTACACGCAGATGCGTCTGATCGCCCGCGTGGGCGACAAGATGGGCCAGCGCGATGTGATCGCGCGCCTCATACGCATGCAGTACACGCGCAACGAGCAGGATTTCTCGCGCGGGACGTTTCGCGTGCGCGGGGACACCATCGACGTGTTTCCGGCTGAACACAGCGAGCTGGCGATCCGCATCGACCTGTTCGACGACGAGGTGGAATCGCTGCAGCTGTTTGACCCGCTCACGGGCCGTATTCGCCAGAAGGTGCCACGCTTCACGCTGTATCCCTCCAGCCACTACGTGACGCCGCGCGACAAGGTGCTGGCGGCGGTGGAGTCCATCAAGCTCGAATTGAGCGAACGCCTGAAGGAGCTCACGGGCATGGGCAAGCTGGTCGAGGCGCAGCGCCTGGAGCAGCGCACGCGCTTCGACCTGGAGATGCTCTCGGAAGTGGGGCACTGCAAGGGCATCGAGAACTACACGCGTCACCTCTCGGGCGCGGCGCCGGGCGAGCCGCCGTCCACCATGACCGACTACATGCCCAAGGACGCTCTGATGTTCCTGGACGAGAGTCACCAGATGATCGGCCAGCTCAATGCCATGTACAGCGGCGACCGCTCGCGCAAGACCACGCTGGTGGAATACGGCTTTCGCCTGCCCTCGGCCCTGGACAACCGGCCCTTGAAGTTCGAAGAGTTCGAGCGGCGGATGCGCCAGGTGGTTTTCGTGTCGGCCACACCCGCCGACTACGAGAAGCAGCATGCCGGCCAGGTGGTCGAACAGGTGGTGCGGCCCACCGGCCTGGTCGACCCCGAGGTGCAGGTGCGCCCGGCCACCGACCAGGTCGATGACGTGCTGCAGGAGATCCGCCTGCGGGTGGACAAGCACGAGCGGGTGTTGATCACCGTGTTGACCAAGCGCATGGCCGAACAGCTCACCGACTACCTCAGTGACAACGGCGTCAAGGTGCGTTATCTGCATAGCGACGTGGACACGGTGGAACGGGTGGAGATCCTGCGCGATCTGCGACTGGGCACTTTCGATGTGCTGGTGGGGATCAACCTGCTGCGCGAGGGCCTGGACATTCCCGAGGTGTCGCTGGTGGCCATCCTGGATGCCGACAAGGAAGGTTTCCTGCGTGCCGAGCGTTCATTGATCCAGACCATCGGGCGCGCGGCGCGCAACATGAACGGCAAGGCCATCCTGTATGCCGACCGCATCACCGAATCCATGCGCAAGGCCATGGGCGAGACCGAGCGTCGGCGCGCGCGCCAGGTGGCCCACAACGAGGCGCACGGCATCACGCCGCGCGGCATCGTCAAGCAGGTGCGTGACCTGATCGACGGCGTCTACAGCGAGAAGGCGGGCAAGGAGGCCGAGCAGCAGGAGATCCAGCGCGCGCTGGTGCAGGACCTGTCCGAGAAGGACGTGGCCAAGGAGATCAAGCGCCTGGAAAAGCTGATGCTCGAGCACGCACGCAACCTCGAGTTCGAGAACGCCGCCCGGGTTCGCGACCAGCTGTCGGCCCTGCGCGCCCAGGCCTTCGGCGGGCCTGGCCACGACAACGTGATCCCCCTGCGCCCCCAATGAGGCGTTGACATCGTTGCGGATTTGTCACGAACTGGCCCCGCGGGGCTAAAAAGTGACTGGCGGGTCTATTAACCCGAGCAACTCGGTCGGTTTTGGGGTATACTTGACCGCGTCAGTCAAGAAAAACACAGCCAGAGGGGCGGCAAAAGCCGCGCAGAGGGTGAAGACACGGGCCGGGCGTTCCCCGGGCAATTTGCAGTAACTGCCAAGCAGAACTAGGAGCTTGCGATGCGTCTCACAACCAAAGGCCGCTTTGCGGTCACCGCGATGATCGACCTGGCCTTGCGCCAGAACAACGGTCCCGTCACCCTGGCCGCCATCAGCCAGCGCCAGCAAATCTCGCTGTCCTACCTGGAACAGCTGTTCGGCAAGCTGCGCCGACATGAGTTGGTGGAATCCACCCGCGGCCCTGGCGGCGGCTACACCCTGGGCCGCAAGGCCGCCGAGATCACGGTTGCCGACATCATCGTGTCGGTGGACGAACCCCTGGACGCCACCCAGTGTGGCGGCAAGGAAAACTGCACGGGCGAGGGCGGTCGCTGCATGACGCACGAACTGTGGTCCTCGCTCAACCAGCGCATGGTCGAATTCCTGGACTCCGTCACCCTGCAGAAGCTGGTCGACGACCAGATCGCCAAGGGCGTGCAGATCGAGGACAAGCCTGCCATCAAACGTGCGATTTCCAGCGCGCCGGTGGTCAAGCCGATCCGCGTCAACGCGCCCAATTCGGTGTTTGCCCTGGGCTCGGTCCTGGCCGCCAAGGGCTGAACGGCCCGACGATCCTGCGCACAGCTTTACTCCGACAGAGATGACCCCGCACTTCCCGATCTATTTGGACTACGGCGCCACGACGCCGGTCGACCCGCGCGTGGTGGACGCGATGATTCCCTGGTTGCGCGAACACCATGGCAACCCAGCGTCACGCAGCCACGCCTGGGGCTGGGAGGCCGAGGAAGCGGTGGAGACGGCCCGCAAGAACGTGGCCGATCTGATCGGGGCTGACCCGCGCGAGATCGTCTGGACGTCGGGCGCTACCGAGTCCAACAACCTGGCGATCAAGGGCGCCGCGCACTTCTATCAGACGCGCGGCAAGCACTTGATCACGGTCAAGACCGAGCACAAGGCGGTCCTGGACACCATGCGCGAGCTGGAGCGCCAGGGCTTTGAGGTGACCTACCTGGACGTGCAGGAAAACGGTCTGCTCGATCTGGAGGCCTTCAAGGCGGCCCTGCGTCCCGACACCATCCTGGCCAGCGTCATGTTCGTGAACAACGAGATCGGCGTGATCCAGGACATCCCCACGATCGGCGCGATCTGCCGTGAAAAGGGGATCCTGCTGCATGTGGACGCCGCGCAGGCCACGGGCAAGGTCGCCATCGACCTGCCCACGCTGCCGGTGGACCTCATGAGCCTGGCTTCGCACAAGACCTACGGGCCCAAGGGCATCGGCGCGCTCTATGTGCGCCGCAAGCCGCGTGTGCGCCTGGAAGCCCAGATTCACGGCGGGGGTCACGAGCGCGGCATGCGTTCGGGCTCCTTGCCCACCCACCAGTGCGTGGGCATGGGCGAAGCCTTCCGCCTGGCGCGCCTGGAGATGACGCAGGACAGCGCGCACGCGCGCGCGCTGCAGCACCGCCTGCTGCAGGGGCTCAAGGACATCGAGCAGGTGTTCGTCAATGGCGACCTGGAGCGCCGCGTGCCGCACAACCTGAATATGAGCTTCAACTTCGTCGAAGGCGAGTCGTTGATCATGGGCATCAAGGGCCTGGCGGTGTCGTCGGGTTCGGCCTGTACCTCGGCCTCGCTGGAACCCAGCTACGTGCTGCGAGCCCTGGGCCGCAGCGACGAACTGGCCCACAGCAGCCTGCGCATGACGATCGGGCGCTTCACCACCGAAGAAGAAATCGACTACGCGGTGGACACCATCCGCAAGAACGTGGAGAAGCTGCGCGAGCTCAGTCCGCTTTGGGAGATGTACCAGGATGGTGTTGATCTGAGCACCATTCAGTGGAGTGCGCATTAGACGAGTCCACCCCGAAGCGCCTGCGGCGCTGCCCCTCAAGGGGCGACAGCAGCGGACTGGCGAAGCCAGATCCGCACTGTCACTGGAAGGTGTGGTTGGCGATGTGTCGGTATGAATTTGGGAGTTTGTGATGGCTTATTCTGAGAAAGTTGTTGACCACTACGAAAACCCCCGCAACGTCGGCTCCTTCGAAAAGGGCGACGAGAGCGTGGGGACCGGCATGGTGGGCGCGCCCGCCTGCGGCGACGTCATGAAGCTGCAGATCAAGGTCAACCCCGCCACCGGCGTGATCGAAGACGCACGCTTCAAGACCTATGGCTGCGGCTCGGCCATCGCCTCGAGCTCGCTCGTGACCGAGTGGGTCAAGGGCAAGACCCTGGACGAAGCGGCGCAACTGAAAAACAGCCAGATCGCCGAAGAACTGGCGCTGCCGCCGGTGAAGATCCACTGCTCCATCCTCGCCGAGGACGCGATCAAGGCGGCGGTCGAGGACTACAAGAAGAAACACGCGAACTGAAGCAGCCCGAGAAGTCGTCCAGATGTCCGTCACCCTGTCCGAATCCGCCGCGCGCCACGTCACCCGCTACCTGACCAAACGGGGCAAGGGTGTGGGGGTGCGTCTTGGCGTGAAGACCACGGGCTGCTCGGGCCTGGCCTACAAGCTCGAATACGTGGACGAGATCGCCCCCGAAGATGTGGTCTTCGAGGACCGAGGCGTGAAGGTGCTGGTCGACCCCAAGAGCCTGGCCTACATTGAAGGCACGCAGCTCGATTTCGTGCGCGAAGGCCTGAACGAAGGCTTCAAGTTCAACAACCCGAATGAGCGGGACCGCTGCGGCTGCGGCGAATCCTTCAGAGTTTGACCCACCCCCGAAGCGCCTGGCGGCGCCTCCCCCTCTAGGGGCGCCACCCGTGGCCCGGCAAAGCCGGTTCCACGGTGGCCCTGGAAATTCTGCGCCACCGACCATGCGACTGGATGACAACGACTTCGTGCTGTTCGGCGTGCCCGAGCGGTTCGCCCAGGATCGCGCCCGGCTCGACGAGCGCTGGAAGCAGCTGCAGCGCGAAGCCCACCCCGATCGTCATGCCGCCCAGGGCGCCGCCGCCCAACGCGTGGCCATGCAATGGTCGGTACGGATCAACGAGGCCTACCAGCGTCTGAAGGACCCCTTAAAGCGCGCCGCCTATTTGTGCGAGCAGCGCGGTGCCCCGATCCACGCCGAGAGCAACACCGCGATGCCGACGGCCTTCCTCATGCAGCAGATGCAGTGGCGCGAGGCGCTGGACGAGGCGTCGGGCAAGGCCGACCTCGAGACGCTGGAACGCGAGCTGTCCAACGCGCGCGCGCAGACCCTGGACAGGATCGTGCGGCTGCTGGACGAGGCTGGTGATGCGGCCGGCGCCGCGCACGAGGTGAGGGCGCTGATGTTCATCGAGCGCTTTGACCATGACGTCCAAGCGCGCTTCGAGCAACTGGGACAATAGAGCTCCCCAATCGCCTAGCCCCATGGCCCTCCTGCAGATTTCCGAACCCGGCCAGGCGCCGGATCCGCACCAGCGACGCATCGCGGTGGGGATCGACCTAGGCACCACGCACTCACTGGTGGCCGCAGTGCGCCATGGCGTGGCCGAGTGCCTGCCCGATGCGCAGGGGCGGGTGATCCTGCCCTCGGTGGTGCGTTACCTCGAGGGCGGAGGCCGCCAGATCGGGCACGAGGCCCATGCGGCGCAGGCGCAGGATCCGCACAACACCATCGCCTCGGTCAAGCGCTTCATGGGTCGGGGGCTGGCCGATATCGCCAACCGCGACAAGCTGCCGTACCGCTTCATCGACCAGCCGGGCATGGTGTCGCTGGACACCCGTGCTGGCGCCAAGAGCCCGGTGGAAATCAGTGCCGAGATCCTGGCCACGCTGCGTTACCGCGCCGAGGACAGCTTTGATGACGATCTGTATGGCGCGGTGATTACCGTGCCCGCGTACTTCGACGACGCGCAGCGCCAGGCCACCAAGGACGCCGCGCAGCTGGCGGGTCTGAACGTGCTGCGCCTGATCAACGAGCCCACGGCTGCCGCCATCGCCTATGGCCTGGACAACGCCAGTGAGGGCGTCTACGCGGTGTATGACCTGGGCGGCGGTACCTTCGACATTTCCATCCTGCGCCTCGCGCGCGGGGTGTTCGAGGTCCTGGCGACCGGCGGCGATTCAGCCCTGGGTGGCGACGACTACGACCGTGCCTTGGCCGAGGTGATGGTGGCGCGCGCGGGTGTGCAGATCACCACGCCCGAGGACAAGGCCGCGATCCAGATGGCGGCGCGCGGCGCGAAGGAGGCGCTGTCGGCCCAGGCTGCAGTGACCGTTGCGGTGACCGCAGGGGGTCATGCAGTGGCAGTGACCGTCACCCGTGATGAATTCGAGGCCGCGACCGCGGACCTCACCGCCCGCACCTTGACCGCTGTCCGCAAGGCCTTGCGCGATGCCAAGCTCGCGCGTGAGGACGTGCAGGGCGTGGTGATGGTCGGGGGCTCTACCCGCATGCCGCAGGTCCAGCGCGCAGTGGGTGATCTGTTCGGCCGTGACCCCCTGAACAATCTGAACCCCGACGAGGTCGTGGCACTGGGCGCCGCGATCCAGGCCAACCAGCTGGCGGGTAACGACGCCAGCGGCGACCTGTTGTTGCTCGATGTGATTCCCCTGTCATTGGGTATTGAAACCATGGGCGGGCTGGTCGAGCGCATCGTGCATCGCAACGAGACCATCCCGACGGCCAAGGCGCAGGACTTCACCACCTACCAGGACGGCCAGACTGCGCTGGCGCTGCACGTGCTGCAAGGCGAGCGTGACCTGGTGGCCGACTGCCGCAGCCTGGCGCGCTTCGAGCTGCGCGGTATTCCGCCGATGGCGGCGGGGGCAGCGCGTATTCGCGTGACCTTCACGGTGGATGCCGATGGCCTGCTGTCTGTCAGCGCGCGTGAGCAAACCAGCGGTGTGGAGGCACGCATCGACGTCAAGCCGTCCTACGGCCTGAGCGACGAACAGGTGGCCACGATGCTGCAAGACAGCTTCGCGACCGCCGAACAAGATATTCGCTCCCGCGCGCTGGTTGAGGCGCGGGTGGACGGCGACCGTCTGCTGCTGGCGACCCGTAGCGCCCTGGCGGCCGACGGCGAGCTGCTGGCTGCCGACGAGCGCGCGCGCATCGATGCGGCGATGGAGCACCTGACCCAAGTGCTTGGCCAGGCCACCGACGCCGCAGCCATCGAGGCGGCCACGGAGGCCCTGGCCCAGACCACCGAAGGCTTTGCCGCAGCCCGCATGAACCACGGCATCCAGAAGGCACTGGCCGGCCGCAACGTGGAGACCCTCTGACATGGCCATCATCAAGATCCTGCCGCATCCCGAGTACTGCCCGCAGGGCGCGCAGATCCAGGCGAGCGCTGGCACCTCGATCTGCGAGGCGCTCCTGGAAAACGACATCAAGATCGAGCATGCCTGCGACATGAGCTGCGCGTGCACGACCTGCCACGTGGTCGTGCGCGAGGGCTTTAACTCTCTCAACGAGATGGACGAGAGCGAGGAAGACCTGCTCGATCGGGCCTGGGGCTTGGAGCCCAATTCGCGGCTCTCGTGCCAGGCCATCGTGGACCACCAGGATCTGGTGGTGGAGATCCCCAAGTACTCCATCAATCACGCCAAAGAGAACCATTAGGCGTAGCGCCGCGGCGGCCCGGGCCAGCCTCTAGAATGGGCCGATGCGCCAGATCGTTCTCGATACCGAAACCACCGGCTTGTCCGCCGAGACCGGCGACCGCATCATCGAAATCGGTTGCGTGGAGCTGGTGGCCCGCAAGCTCACCGGCTACAACAAGCACTTCTACCTGAACCCCGACCGGGACAGCCATGAAGACGCGCTCAAGGTGCATGGCATCACGCGTGAGTTTCTTCAGGACAAACCGCGTTTCCAGGCTGTGGTGGATGAACTGCTGGAGTACCTCGAAGGCGCGGAGTTGATCATTCACAACGCGCCCTTCGACCTGGGTTTCCTGGACAAGGAGCTGGAGCTCGTGGGCAAGCCCTCGATCCGCACCGTGATCGGCGGGGTGATCGACACCGTGGTCATGGCCAAGGAGATGTACCCGGGCAAGCGAAACAGCCTGGACGCCCTGTGCGACCGCCTGGGCGTGGACAACTCCAATCGCACCCTGCACGGGGCGCTGCTGGACGCGGAGCTGCTGGCGGATGTCTATATCAACCTCACGCGCGGGCAGGACGCGCTCCTGATCGACGTGGGGCCGGGCGAGGCCGGCGCGGCCCTGGGCGGCGTCCAGGTGGACCTGCGCAGCTTCAGCCTGCCGGTGCTCGAGGCCAGCGAGCAGGAACTGGCTGCCCACGAAGGCGTGCTGAAGGACCTGGACAAGGCCAGCGGAGGCAAGACCGTGTGGCGCCAGGCGGCTGTGGCATAATTGCGGGCTTTGGTGCTGGGCCGGATCGATGATCCGTCTTCGGTACCTGTGAGCCCGATGGGGTGGTTAGCTCAGTGGTAGAGCATCGCCTTCACACGGCGGGGGTCGGGGGTTCGAAACCCTCACCACCCACCATCTTGCTCGATCAAGGCCGTGTGCGGTCCTGCGGGTGCCAGTCGCCTTTGAGGCAGTGAAGTAGTTCATGCCCCAGGGAGTCAAGGTCGACTCGCTTGGCGGTGAGGATGTGACACCGCCCGTCATCCCACCAGAAGGCGCAGGCCTGCACCGCATAGGCGAAACCCTTGTTTCCGTAGGCCCGGCTTTGGCGCTCGCAAGCCTGCCTGGGGTCGTCCGCCACTTCAAATTGAAGAACGACTTTTTTGTTGCTCACGGTGTGCCACTTTTCCGTGGGACTGACTTGTGAGGCACCGGCCAGCGAAGTGCCCAGTGCCAGGATCACGATCAGATTTTTCATCCTCGGCCTCTTTGATTTTTGTACGTGCAGGCCAGAGCGGCCGGATGAAGCCCCGCGGGCCTCGGATGGTGTGGCTTATCGGGTGTCCAGACTGTCCTTCAAGGCAACGGGCCAGGCGTCGCGCTTGATCGTTGCGCCCCGTATGCGAATCTTCTTGAGCGCGGTGAGCCCGGTCAGCGCATCGAGGTCCGTGAGCTCGCCCGAGCTGCGAAGGTCGAGTTCTTCGAGCGCTGTCCAGCCGGCCAGGAAGGCCACGGATCCCGCGTAGCCCGGGATCTCCAAGGCCGTTACTTGCGGGCAGGGGGGTAGGGTGTGCAACGCGGCGCTGGGCGTTTGCGCATTGAACTTCAGTGTCTTCAGCGTTGCGATACGACCCACGGGTGCTAACGCTGTGGGGTAGGTGCCGCTTGTGAGGTCAAGCTCGGTGATCGCCGCCGATTCCACGCCACTGAAATCTTCGACGGTGCAATCCCACAGGCGCAGGACCTGCACTGGCCCCAGACCGTCCAGGGAGCCCAGGGTCGATTGGTTGGCCGTCAAGTTGTGACAGCCCGATAAGCCCCGCAGTGTCGCGGCGCCAGCCCAGATCAGTCGCACGGTCTTCAGCTGCGGTGCCTGCAGCGCGTCGAACGCGTGGCGCCCATTTCTGACCTCGAGGGAGGTGAGCGAAGGCAGCTCGTAGGCCCAGCGATGGGTGCCGGATTTGTCGCTGCCACGGATGTCGAGCGCGCTGCAGTGGCGGAAGTTGGACAGGTCGATGTCCCACGACTCGAGCGTCAACTGGACTTTGGTGATCCAGGGGCATTGCAAGAAGGGCGTCGTGTCTGCCGTGGCACTCACTCGGAGTTCGAGGTGGTGGACGGCCTTGAGCCCCATGACGAAGCGCAAGTCGCTCAGGCCTCGGCCAGTGTCCAGGCGTACGGAATGGCTGCCGTAGGTATCACCCGGGCTGGCTGTCAGCTCAGACATTCCGGACAGCACCGACAGGTCGGTGAGTGACGGGCAATCCGACAGGCTCAGCCCGTTCAGTCCGGTGCAGCCTTCCAGGCCCTTCAGCGAGGTCAAGGCATGACAGCCCACGAGTTTGAGTGTGGTGATGTTTTTCAGGCCGCTCAGACAGCCCAGGTCGGTGACGGCGACGCCCTTGAGTCGGACTTCCTTCAGCGAGGTAAAGCCGACCAGCGAGGGCGGTTGCATGTCGCCAAGTCCTGGGACCTGTACCAGATCGATCGTCTTGAGGTTGCTTCGAACGCCAACGGCCACGCTGGCCTGCGGCGGTGCCAGAGCCAGGAGCCAGGTGAGCGCCCAGCGCGCGAGTTCGCGGTCGGGTTGCTTGACCTGTTTGAAGATCTTGCCAATGGCCTCGCTGTCACCGCTGTAGGCCATCTCGGTGTTGACGCCCTCGGCGAGGGCGTCAAATACGGCGGGCGACTGGATCGATGCCAGCGCCTGGAGGGCCGTCGACACCTGCGCGGGCTGACCGCTGGACAGGACTCGGGCGAAGGCCTTGGCCAGGTCGGACACCACGGCCTCCATCACGGCGGCGTCATCCAGCGACCGCATGATCTCCAACGCTTGCAGCAGGTTTTCTGGTTCGCCCTTGAGAAGTTTTTTAAGCGCGGCTGCGTCTTTAGGGGCCTTTTTGGCGGTCGATTTGGCCGCAGTCTTGACCGTGCTTTTGGCTGCAGGCGCCAGATGCGGCGGGGCCTCAATTTCGTATTTTCGGCACAGGCGAGCCTGCAGCTTGCGTACGTGATCGAGTGAGGCATGCGTGCTGGCGCCTGCGAGCTTGGCCGCGTCACTGCCCGGCCAGAGCTGCAGATGACTCAGTTCGGGCAGCAGGACCACCCAACGCAGATCGCTCACAAACTTGCATGCGCTGAGGTCCAGCGATTTCAGGGATGGAATCTGCCCGAGGGCACTCAGGTCATGCAGCGAGGTGGAGAAGCCGCGGTGACGTTCATCCCCCACGCTGAGCGACAGGGCAGGGATGCTGGCCAGCGCGCGCGCCAGATCTGACGGGAAGACGGTGGTGCGCTCGTCGGGCTGGTTGTAGCGCTCCGTTTCGGGCTCGAAATTGACCTGGAGCTGGGCGATAGAAGCCAGTGCCGAGGCGTCGGACAGGTAGGCGGCCTTGGCCTGCGCATCGACGAGCCGGGACCTGAGGAACAGCTTGAGTTCTGAGACCTCCTTCAGTCCGTCCAGCACCGTCAGGGCCCGGCAGCCGGAGATGTACAGCCAGCGCAGTGAGCCCGGTAGCTGACCCAGCGAGTGCAACGCGTCGCAGTCCGCCAGCTTGAGACTGCGCAGCGGCCCGCGCCAGCGCTTGGGGAGACCGGTCACCGCGCTGCAGTCGGCCAATTCCAGAATGTCAAGGCAAGCCAGCTTGCCCAGCGGCCCGAGGTCGCTCAGCGCGGGACCGGCACTGATCCCCAGATGTCTCAGCGCCTCGAACGCTTGCAGCGCGTCGAGGTTTTCCAGCGCCTGCGTGTTCAGGTTGAGCTGGGTCACGGAGGCCGCCCCGGTGAGTCCCGTCAGGTCCTTCAAGGCATCCAGTCCGATGAACGTGACCTGTGTGATCTCCGGGTCCAGTGCCGGCAGGCCCTTCAGCGATGTCAGGGCGCTGCAGTTTCTGAGCACCCAATGCTTTTCGCCCAGGTGCACATTCCGGGTGGTGAGGAACGGACTCGCCAGGCCCGCCAGGGATGTGAGCTGCGTCAGACCGCTGAACTCGATGTCGGTCAGTGCCGGGCTGTCGGCCAGCGGCAGCAGCGAGTCGATGCCTCGGCAGCCCTCCAGGTCCAGCGATTGAAGCTTGCGGGCGCCTTGGAGTGGCGCCAGGCTCTTGATCGATTCACACCCGGACAGATCGAGCTGCTCCAGGGTGCCGGCCGAGCCTGCAAGGGAGTCGATCGAGGGCAGGGCGGGACTTTTCGCCAGGTTGAGGCGCTTCAGTTGTTTACACACCCGCAGTGCTTCGATGTCTTGCAAGGCCAGGTTGCCGAGTGCGGCCTCCTGCAGCGCCGGTGCGTGCAGGCCGGCGAGGGACTTGAGTTGCGCACGCGCAGTCCCCAGCGTGGCCGCTTCGATCTTGAGCGTCTGGAGGCTGGGCAGAGGACCCAGGGCGCGCAGGTCCTCGAGCGTTGGAACCTGGTGGAAGTTCTCCGGCGCTGCCAGGGTGATCTCGAGGGTCTGCAGGCCGTCGAATCCGCGAAGGATCGGGATCTCTGGGCCCGCGATGGCAATCTTGCGGACCTGGGCTCTGAGTGCGCCCAGAGCGCTTCCTGCCTCGGCCAGGGACAGCTGGTGCAACAGCACCCGATCCAGCCGGGGTTGGGCGTCTTGGGTGCCCGAAAACCGGGCGTTTCGGATCAGCTCTCCGGTGCGGTCATTGACGGAGACGCCTTCGAGCAAGGCCTCCACCGGGGCCCCCATGGACTCGGCGATCTGCATCCCCTGTTCCACGGTGGCTTTGTCGGATGCAGAAAGCAGTTTCCAGAGGTTGCTGGCCTCTTTGCGGGCTGATGGGCGTGATTCAGGCACGGCGCCTCCGGACGGAGCAAAAAAGGCAGCCTACACGAGCACGAGAGTCCGAGCTCGTCCCTGGGGCGTCTCAGCGGCGGGCGTTCTCCACCACCCGGTTGGACAAGCGCCCGATGCCGCTGATCTCGCACACGATTTCGTCGCCGTCTTTCAGGTAGCCGGTCGCGCGCACCATGCCATCGGTGCCTGCCCATTTGCCACCCAGCTCGGGGTCGCACGACCAGGCGGTGCCGCTGGGCGTGCCGGTGATGATCACCATGCCAGGACGCAGCGTGACGTTGATCGAGAAAAAATGCACCAGCTGCGCCACCGTCCAGATCATCTGCGAGGTGCTGCTGATTTGACGCAAGTCGCCATTGACCCAGGACTTCACCATCAGCTGCTGCGCGTCCGGGATTTCGTCGCGGGTGGTGATGCACGGGCCCATCGGGGCGCCGCTGTCAAAGAACTTGCCTCGACCCAGCTCGTACCAGTAGGTGCCGTCGGGGCGCTTGCGCACCTGGCGGTCGCGGGCGGTCATGTCGTTGACGATGGTGTAGCCAAACACATGGTCCAGGGCGTTGTCGACCGGGATGTGACGGCCCGCCTTGCCGATCACGACCGCCAGTTCGACCTCGCCATCGAGCTTGTTGGTCAGGATGCGATCCAGGATCACGGGCTGGCCGTGGCCGACCACGCAATCGCCGGTCTTGATGAAGAACTCGGGCTCTTTGCCGCTGATATCGGCGTTCGCCTTTTCCTGGTTGTGACTCAGGTAGTTGCTGCCTGAACACAGGATGGTGCTGGGCACCATGGGCGCTTGCAGGTCCACGCTGGCCAGAGGTTTGCGACTGGCGGGTACGGACGCGCTTTGGGCCACAGCGGCTTTCAGCCGAGGCTGGAGGTCGCTCCAGGCGCGAATCAGTTCGGTCGTGTTGCCCAGCGCCGCCTGCTGCGGCCCCGACACGAAGGGGGCGGCTTCTTGCAGCGCCACCAGGTCGACCACGGTGTCGCCCTCAAGCACGCCCACCCGGGTCTGTCCGTTCACAAGAAAGTTGATGATCTTCATGTCAGTCGCTTACTCGATCTTGCCCATCTTGGTCAGCACGTCTTCGAAACGTCGGGTGTCGGCCACGAGGAAGTTGGCGAACTCGTTGGAATCCAGAAACTGGATCGGCGTGTTCAGGCTGTTCATGGCCTGCACGAAGCTGGGGTGGGCGGCTGCCTTTTTCACCGCCTCGCGCAGGCGGTTGACGACCGCGTCGGGCGTGCCGGTCTGCACGAACAGGCCGGTCCAGAGATAGAACTCGCCGTCAAAGCCCTGCTCCTTGGCGGTGGGGATCTGCGGCATCGACGGCACGCGCTCGGCGCTGAGTGCGGCCAGCACCTTGAGCTTGCCTGCCGCCAGGTGCGGCGCGATGGCCCCCGGGGTTTGCATGGTGGCCTGCACCTGACCGGACAGGAGCGCCGTCACCTGCTGGCCGCCGCCGGTGAAGGGCACATGGATCATCTTCAGGTTGGCCGCATTGGCCAGGATCTCCATGGCCACATGGGTGGTGCCATAAATGCCCGAGGAGCTGTATGACACCTTGCCCGGGTTGCGACGCACTTCGCGCACGAAGTCGGACAGGTTGTTCCAGGGGCTGTCGGCGCGCACGGCCAGTACCGTCGGGTCGGCGGTCAGGCGCGCGATGGGCCGAAACTGGTTCATCTGAAAGCTGGACGCGCGCCCGCTGATGCGGTCCGAGATCGGGATGGTGATGATGCTGGGCAGGGCCATCATCAGCGTCTGGCCATCGGGGCGGGCCTTGGCGGCCGCTGCCATGCCGATGGCGCCGCCGGCGCCGCCCTTGTTCTCGATGATGACGCTCTGACCCAGATCGGCGGACAGGCCGATCGCCAAGGGCCGCGCGGTGATGTCAGACACGCCCCCCGGGGTGAAGGGCACGACGATGGTGATGGGGCGGTCGGGATAGGTTTGGGCCTGTGCGAACACACCGGACATCAAGGCGCAGACCATCGAAAGCCGTTTGGCCCAAAGCGGGTAATACATGGAAACTTCCTGCTCACAAGATGAATGAAATCCTCGATCGTAGGGAAATAGCCGCTGGGGTCCGATACGTGAATACCCTCGAGCGGCTCAGACCCAAGCGCGCGTCGCAGCCTCAGTCCAGTTTGGCGCCCGATGCCCGGATCACGGGCACCCAGCGATTGAGTTCGGCCCGGACTTTGCGGAGCAAGGCGGCGAGTTGACGCGAGGGTTTCATGAACGTCTCCTTAGTGGTTGTACCGTCGGAATCTGCTGGCGGTCTCGCACTAGTTTAGGCAGCCTGCTGAGATTTCCCATTGAGTTTTCAACCAATGCATGCGAAGGGCCTCATAGCTCGCTGCCACCTGTAATAGATCCACGTCCCCCCGCGGCTTGCCTATCAGCTGGATGCCCATGGGCCAGGGCTGCTGTGGGTGAAAGCCTGCGGGCAGACTGATCGCAGGCAGGCCGGCCAGCGTGGCGTAGATCGTGCACTCCATCCAGCGGTGATAAGTGTCCATGGTGCGTCCGGCAATCTGCCTGGGCCAGCGTTCTTCCAAGGGGAAGGGCCAGACCTGGGCCACGGGCAGGGCCAGCACGTCGAAGCGTTCGAACAGCGTGAGCAGGTGCTGATAGAAGGCCGTGCGCCGCTGGCTGGCGCGCTGGAAATCCATGTAGGAGAGCGTGAGCGCGTGCTCGTGCTCCCAAAGGGCTTCAGGTTTGAGGGTGTCGGCGGCGCGGGGAAGGGCCAGCAGGTTGGCGACCTTGGGGCCTACCAGGGCGCGCCGCCAGACCATCCAGCAGTCCCACAAGGCCCGCGGATCCACCCCCAGTGACGTGGCGTCTACCTGTGCGCCAGCCTCTTGCATCACGCGCAGGGCTTCTTCACACACAGAGAGGATGCCGTTTTCCATCGCGAGGTGGCCGTCCAGGTCGCCGAGCCAGCCCACGCGCAGGCCTGCCAGTGCCTCGGGCGTGTACGACAGTCCCGACACGTCGATCGTGCCGGTCAGCGACAGTGGTTGGCGCGGGTCGTGACCCGACTGCGTCGCCAGCAGGCGCGCGAGGTCTTGCACGCTGCGCGCCATGGGGCCCTCGCTGGCCAGTTGGTCCAGCCAGACGTCAGCGCCGGGCGCGATGGGCACACGGCCCTGTGAGGGGCGCATGCCAAAGAGGTGGTTCCAGCCAGCGGGGTTGCGCAGGCTGCCCATGAAGTCGGAGCCGTCGGCCACCGGCAGCAGACGGCACGCCAGGGCCACGGCGGCGCCGCCGCTGGAGCCACCGGCGCTGACATGCGGGTCCCAGGCATTGGGAGTGGTGCCAAAGAGATCGTTGAAGGTGTGCGAGCCCAGACCCAGCTCGGGCATGTTGGTCTTGCCGATCACGATGCAGCCCGCCGCCTTCATGCGCGCAGTCATGATGCTGTCCTGCCGTGGCATGTGGGCCGCCAGCAGGCGGCTGCCGAGGGTGCTGGGAAAACCCACGGCATGCCCGGTGTCTTTGATGGCCTGCGGAATGCCGTGTAACCAGCCGCGCGAGTGGCCACGGGCCAGTTCCTCGTCACGGGTGCGTGCCTGGGCCAGGAGTGCTTCGTCGGACGCGAGGTTGACGATGGCGTTGCAGCGGGGGTTGAGGCGATGGATACGGGTGTGGTAGGCCTGCATGACCTCCACGCAGGACACCTGGCGGGTGTGGATAAGAGCGGAGAGGGCGCTGGCGTCGAAGTCGGTGATGTCTGGGGGCATGCGCTGGCTTTAAAGGAAAAGGTCAATCGAGGAGGCCTGCGCTCAGGCCCCCGACCATCGGCGGCGACTGCCACCAAGACGGCGCGGTGCGGTGCCTGCAGGCCCCAGGCGGGACTCGACGCGCAGGGCGTTGCGCTTGATTTGCGCGAGGCTGGCGGCCAGTGTTGCACGCTCCTCAGGGCTGAAACCCTGCAGCATCGCGTGGTGCACGTCCACCACGCGGGGGAAGATCTTTTGATAGAGGGCTTGACCGCGAGCGCTAATCACCATGCGCACGCGGCGCGCATCACCCGGCACTCGCTGGCGCAGCACCAGCTGCTTGGCGACCAGGCGACCGAGCGTGCGCGAGACCTGCGAGCGGTCCACGCTGGTGCGCTGCGCGATCTCGGAGGGTGACATGGCGCCCAGGTCGGCCAGCATGGCCATGAACTGCCACTCTTCGCGCGTGATCCCGTAGTCGCTTTCGCAGATGCGCGTGACCAGAGAGCCGCTGATGCCGATGACTTCGTAGATGGCGAGGTTCAGGAGGTCCAGGATGGAACGGGGCGCCGCAAAGGCGGGAGGGTCTGAAGGCCGGGGCGAGGAGCGGTCGATGGGGGCCATGCAGCGGCGCGTTTGCCTGGTCGGTGAGACGCTTATACGGGAAAGACCTGAGGATAATGGATTTTTTCCACTACCCACCCAGTGCCTATTCTTGCCGGCATGCACGCAAGCATCGACGTCCGGCAGGCCAATGCGCAACACATGTACCACCCCATGGTGGACCCGAAAGTGGCGCAGGCCTACCCGCCCTTGATCGTGGACCGCGCCGACGGGGTGTTCGTCCAGGACATCGACGGCAAGTCCTACCTGGATACCGTGGCTTCGCTGTGGAACGTGAACGTGGGCCATAACCGCCGCGAGGTGATCGAGGCGATGAAGGCGCAGCTGGACAAGCTGGCCTATTACTCCACGTTCCAGAACACGTCCAACCCGCCAGCGATCGAGCTGTCGGCGCGTCTGATGCGACTGTTTGCGCCGGAGAAGATGCGCAAGGTCTTCTTCTCCTCGGGGGGGTCGGACGCCGTTGAGACCGCACTCAAGCTCGCCCGCCAGTACTGGAAGCTGCAGGGCCAGCCACAACGCACGCAGTTCATCTCCTTGCGCTGGGGCTACCACGGTGTGCATTTGGGTGGTGCGTCGATCAACGGCAACCCGATGTTCCGCCAGGCCTACGAGCCGCTGCTGCCTGGATGCCATCTGGCCGAGAGTCCCTACACCTACCGCAATCCCTGGAACGAGGAGGACCCTGCGCGCCTGTCGTCGTTGTGCCTGGAGCAGCTGGAGCAATTGATTGCGCAGGTCGGCCCCGATCAGATCGCTGCCCTGGTGGCCGAGCCGGTGCAGGGCGCGGGGGGGGTGATCGTGCCACCCGATTCGTACTGGCCAGGTCTGCGAGCGCTGCTCGATCGCCACGGCATCCTCCTGGTGAGCGATGAGATCGTCACCGGCTTCGGGCGCATCGGCAGCATGTGCGGCGCGCGCGCCTGGGGTGTGGCACCGGACATCATGGCCATGGCCAAGGGCATCAACTCCGGCTACGTGCCTTTGGGGGCTACGTTGGTGAACGAGCGGGTGGCCCAGGCCTGGGAGCAGCCCGACGTGCCGGCCGCCCTGATGCACGGCTACACGTATTCTGGCCACGCACTGGCGTGCGCCGCGGCCAACGCCAATCTGGACATCGTCGAATCCGAGGACCTGCCAGCGCACGCTGCGCAGGTCGGCGCGTATCTGCAGCGGGCCTTGCAATCGCTGATGCGCCACGCCCATGTGGGCGAGGTGCGTGGCAAGGGCCTGATGGCTGCCGTCGAACTGGTGAAAGACCGCGCGACGCGCGAGATGATGATGCCGCCTAACAGCTACATCCAGACGCTGGTGGGCACGGCCCGCCGCGAGGGCGCGATCATCCGCGTGCAGGGCAACCGCCTGATCCTCTCGCCCCCGCTGGTGTTCACGACTGACCATGTCGACGAGACACTGCGTATCTTGCACCTGGCCTTCGAGGCCGCCGAAAAAGCCTGAACGGGCACACACCAGAAGGAGACTCTCATGACCCCACGCACCCGACTGATCGCCCTGGCCGCCCTGGCGGCCGCCACCTGCCTGCCGGCCCTCGCCCAGGACAAGTGGCCGAGCAAGCCGATTGAGGTGATCTACCCGTATCCGCCTGGTAATGACATGGACGTGGTGATTCGGCTTGTGGCCGAAGGCATGAGCAAGCGCTTGGGCGTGCCGGTGCAGATCATCAACAAGCCGGGTGGCGGCGGTGTGGTGGGCTTTGCCGAGATGGTCAAGGCCAAGCCCGATGGCTACACCATCGGGGCCTGGACACCCGGCCCTGGCATTTCGCAGATCGTGGCGGGCAATACCCCGTACAAGGTCAGCGACTACCAGGCGGTGGGGGGCATCCTGATCAACGACTTCGTGCTGGCGATCCGCGGGGACAACCCCGCGAACAACCTCAAGGAGTTCGGCGAGTGGGCCAAGAAGCTGGGCAAGCCCGTGGTCATCGCCAGCTACGCGCCCGCCGCGGTACCGGCCCTGATCACGGCCCGTGTCGCCAAGAAGGACGGCTGGGCCTACAAGGTGGTGGCATTCCCCAACCCCAGTGCCAAGGAGCTGGTAGCGGGCGATGCGGATATTTCGACTGCGGGCGCCGAGATGGTGCAGTCCTATGTGAAGGCTGGCCAGGTGAAGGTGGTGTCGTCCTGGGGGCCCAAGCGCAACCCGATACTGCCTCGGGTGCCCACGCTCGGTGAGGACGGTTACGGCGATCTCTATAGCTGGGGCGGGATGGCCGCACCGGCGGGGGTACCCAAGGAGATCATCCAGCGCCTGTCGGCCGTGATGATGGAGTCGCTCAATGACAAGCCGGTGCAGGACAAGTTCAAGGCGGCTGGCATCATGGGCTTGCCCATGACCGCTGACCAGATGACACGGCGTGTGGCCGACGACACCAAATGGATTTCCGAGCTCATGACCGAGCTGGGCATGGCCAAGAAATGAACGCAGGCGGCGGCGGGCTGCGCTGGGACCGCTGGATGCTGCTGGCATGCAGCGCCCTCGCTGCCGGCCTGCTGCTGGCCACCCCGCAATTGATACAGCCCTATCCAGCGCAGGTGGCGTGGTACGAGTCGCCCGCGCTGTTTCCTCGGCTGGCCTTGTGCCTGGTGCTGGTGGGTGGCCTGGTGGAGTGCCTCCTGCGGCGCGGCGCCTCCGCGGAGGGGGCGTCTGACGAACTTGATTCCCGCGCCGCGAGCATGCCGCGCGCACTGGCGATGGCGGCGCTGTTCGCGGTGTACCTGTTCGCGGTGCCCTGGATGGGGTACTGGAGCAGCACGCTCCTGTTTCTGCTCGCAGGTGGCTCGGTTGCGGGCCTGGGCCAGCGTGCTACCTGGGCTCTAGCCCTGGGCATGTCCACTGTGATGTGGGGTGTGTTCGTGCACCTGCTGAAGGTGTCCTTCGGGCACGGTTGGCTGGTCTGAGGCGGTCGGGGGACGCTTGGAATTTTTCGAAAGCTTCGCGCTCGGACTGGGTGCCCTGGCTGGATGGAAGATCGCGCTGTCGCTGCTGGCGGGCGCCGTGCTCGGGGTGGTGGTGGGCGTACTGCCCGGCGTGGGGCCGGGCGTCACGATCGCGGTGTTGCTGCCCTTTACCTATGGCCTGCCCCCATTGGCGGGCATCTCGCTGTTGCTGGGGGTGTACTGCGGCGCCTTTTATGGCGGCGCGGTGACCTCGATCCTGATACGCACGCCGGGCGAGGCCTCGTCGATCATGACCATGTTCGACGGCTACCCCATGGCACGCGCCGGGCAGGCGCAGCGCGCGCTGTCGCTGGCCTTTATGTCGGCCTTCGTCGGCGGTTTGCTCAGTGCTGTACTACTGGGGGTCGCGGCGCGGCCCATGGCCAGCTTCGCCGCCCATTTCGGCGCCGCCGAGAATGCGATGGCCATCTTGCTGGCCGCGGTGTGCGTGGGCAAGGCCTACCGGCGGCAGTTCGCCTCCGCCATGATGATGATGGGCCTGGGATTTTTCCTGGCGACGGTGGGCATCGACCCCAACTCCAACGAGCAGCGCTACACCTTCGGCCTGCAGGGCGTGCTCAGTGGGATTCCGCTGGTGCCAGTGGCCGTGGGCCTGTTCGGTATGGCCCAGGCTCTGGTGATGGTCAGCTCTCCCGTTCCCCAGTTTGATGCGTCGTTGATCGCGCGTGCGGGCCTGTCGTGGCGCGGCTTTCTGGAGCCGTTTCGCTATCCCCGCAGCATGGGCAAGGGCCTGTTCCTGGGGGCGGCCATCGGTGTGCTGCCAGCGGTGGGGGCGGCGTTGTCGACTTCGCTGGCGTACTTCTGGGCGCAGCGCGGCGCGCGTGACACTACGCCCTTCGGCCAGGGCAACCCCGAGGGCATTGTGGCCGCGGAATGCGCCAACAACTCCAACTCTGGCGGCGCGATGATTACGGTGCTCACACTGGGGATCCCTGGCGATGCGATCACCGCGATCATCATGGGTGTGTTCATCGTGCACGGGATCGTGCCTGGGCCCTCGCTGTTCATGGACCGGCCCGAGATCGTCAACGGCGTACTGGCGTCACTGATTGTCATCAACTGCCTGATCCTCATGATCCTGGTGCTGGGCGTGAAGGCGCTGGCCAAGCTGGCCTACGTGAACCCGCGCCTGCTGGGCCTGGGCATCCTGGCGCTGGGTTTTGTGGGCGCTTATTCAGCGGCCAATTCCCTGTATTACGTGATGGTGGCAGGCGCCTTTGGCCTGTTCGGATTGGTGTGCGCGAGGGCCAACATCCCCACCATCCCTCTGATTCTCGGCATGGTGATGGGCGACACCCTTGAGGCGGCGCTACGCCAGGCGCTCGGACGCTCGGAGGGCTCCATTGCCCCCTTCGTGACGCGCCCGATGGCACTGGCCATGGTCGTGATGGTTGTCTTGATCCTGCTGTGGCCCTGGTTGCGCCGGGCCCTGGAGGCTTGGCGCGGGCGCGGTAAGGCGTGAAGGGGAACGTCCGATGAAAGCAGAGGCCATCTGGTTCAACGGCAACGTGCTGACGATGGATCCGGCGCGACCCAGCGCGCAGGCCCTGGCCGTGGCGCGGGGCCGCATTTTGGCCTTGGGGTCCGATGCCGACATCGGGGCGCTGGCCGATGCCGGCACGCGTCGGTACGACTTGCGGGGGCAGGCGTTGATGCCGGGGCTGATCGACACCCACGCACATGGCGTGTGGGGCGCACTGCGTGACCTGTTCGAGGTCTACGTGGGTCTGTCATCGACGTTGCCCGAGTTGCTGGCCGCGGTGCGCGCACGCACGCAGTCGGTGCCGGTGGATCAATGGATCTCCGGTGGGCCGTGGCATATGGCCTGGGTCGCAGACATGTCGCAGCCTCCTTGCCAGGTGCTCGATGACGCGGCGCCCCACCATCCTGTGGTCCTGCGAGATGTGACCTATCACACGGCCTGGTTGAATACCGCAGCGCTGAGTGCCTGTGGCATTACCCGCGATACGCCCGATCCGCAGGGCGCGCGCATCGGGCGTGACCGTTTCGGTGAGCCCGATGGCCTCCTGTACGAGACGGCGCAGAACCTGGTGCGGCCATTCATTGCCTCCACTCCTGCGCAATGCCAGCAGGCGGTCGCCCACATGCGCGGATACTTTCATCGCCTGGGGCTCACGGGCTTCAAGGAGGCGATGGCCAGCGAGCTGGAACTGGCGGCCTACCAGGAGGCTGACGCGCGCGGTGAGTTGAAGCTGCATGTGGCGGCCCATCTCGCACTCAACTCTCTGCGCTCGCAGGGGCATACCTCGGTGGAGACCCTGCGGGCGTGGCGCGATCGTTATACCAGCGCGCATCTGCACACGGGCTTCGTCAAGATGTTCCTTGACGGCGTGGCCCCTACGCTGACCGCATCTTTCCTGGAGCCTTATCTGCCAGCGCCCGGTTGTCAGCCGGCGGCGCACGATCCCGACGCCTTGCTGGCGATCGCGCCGGACGACCTGGCGCGTCTGGTCACCGAGCTCGATCGTCTGGGCTTCGTGGTCAAGATGCATGCGGTGGGCGATCGCGCGGCGCGTGCTGGCCTGGATGCGGTCCAGGCTGCTCGCCGCAGCAATGGGCCCAGCGGCCTGCGGCACGAGATCGGTCACACCGCCTTTGTGGCCGCCATCGATCACCCGCGTTTTGCGCAACTGGGCATGGTGGCCGATATGTCGCCGCGCCTGTGGTTCCCCAATCCGGTCACGGCCGGCCAGGACCGCGTGTTGGGTCTGGTGCGCCGCAACCGCTGCCATCAGATTCGATCGCTGATGGACGCGGGTGCAGAACTTACCTACGGCTCCGACTGGCCGGCGGCAGCGGCTGATGCCAATCCCTGGGTGGGACTGGCGGGCATGCTGACTCGGCGTAATCCCTTCGGCCTGTTCCCGGGTTACGTGGGCCAGGAGCAGGCGATCACGCTGGAACAGGCCCTGCCGCTGTTCACGACCAATGCAGCGCGCGCCATGGGCCTTCAGGATGTCACGGGCGCCCTGCGGCCGGGGTTGTCGGCCGACTTCATTCGTCTGGAGCGATCGCTGTCCGCGTGCACGCCCGAGGAGATCGCTGCCACCCAGGTGCGCGAGACCTGGTTCGAGGGAGAGCAGGTCTACGCAAGCGAAGGCGCTGTGTCGCCGAATGGATCCGGCACGGCCTGATTCCCTTTGCCTACGCGTGCGGCCTCAGTCCAGTTTGGCGCCCGATGCCCGGATCACGGGCACCCAGCGATTGAGTTCGGCCGCCACGAAGGCCACGAATTCGTCCGGTCCTCGGTCGTAGATGTTGCTGCCGGTGGCGGTGAA
>JBEEIS010000057.1:0-35626 GCA_041169755.1 Pseudomonadota bacterium
CTGGTCGAGCAGGCGCGCCTACCGTCCGACCACCAGGCGCATCGCGGGCATGACCCGCTCGCTCTCGCTGCGCCGCTCTAGCGCCTGACGCAAGTTCATCTGCGCCACCTGGGTATGCTCCTCGGCCAGGGCCTGTGCCCGCGCACCTTCCCCGCGCTTGAGGGCGTCAAACAGCATGTGATGCTGGCGGTGCGCATACAGCATCCAGTCGCGGTCGATCTCCAGCGCGCCTTGCATCGGCAGCATGGCTGAAGCGGGCGCGAAGGGCAGCTTGTCATTGAGCTGGACGGCCCGCTGCAGCGCCCGGTTACCCGAGGCCTCCAGGATCAAGGCGTGGAAGCGGTCATTCATGGCCGCATAGCCCGCGTAGTCCTGAACCGTGAGCGGCTGAGGCGCCAAAGCAGCATCGCCGTCGGCGAGACAACCCTCCAGGTCCAGCGCGAGCTGGCGCGTGAGACCGTGCTGCGCCACCAGGCGCGCGGCCAGACCTTCCAGGTGGCCCCGCACGGCGATGGCGTCGGCCACCTCGCGGGCGGTGAACTGGCGCATCAGGTAGCCGCCCGTCTCGTTGCTCTCGACCAGGCCCTCCTGTTCGAGCGTCACCAGCGCCGCCCGAACCGGCGTGCGCGAAGCGCCCAGTCGCTCGGCCAGCTGCTGCTCCGCCAGCCGCCGGCCTGGCTCGAACTCCCCGCTCAGGATGAGGTCGCGCAGCTGCATCAATACGGTTTCTTGCAAGCTCATGCCCAGAACTGTACACTGCCGGAACAAAACGGTATACCGTTTCTTGACGGCGACCTGAATTAAAGCTCAACGCACCGCCCGGAGATCCCATGCAAGCAGAACAGAACGAGCGCATCACCCGGATCGGGCCGGGCACCCCCTGCGGTGCGCTGATGCGCCAGTACTGGCAGCCAGTGGCCTTGGTCGACGAGTTCGACCCGCGACTGGACGCGCGCATGGCGCAGCGCCCCCTCAAGACCGTGCGTGTGCTGGGCCAGGACTTCATCCTGTTCAAGGACGACCAAGCCCGCTGGGGATTACTCGATCGCGACTGCCCGCATCGCAACGCCGACCTGTCCTTCGGTCGGCACGAGGGGGATGGCGTGCGCTGCCCCTTCCACGGCTGGAAGTTCGACGCGACCGGCCGATGCCTGGAGACACCGGGCGAGCCAGTGGGCAGCCGCCTGTGCGACCGTGTGCAACAGGGCGCCTATCCGGTGATCGAGCGCAGCGGCGTGCTGTTTGCCTGGCTGGGCGAGCCGGACAAGGCGCCCCCCTTCCCCGCTTTCGATTGCTTCGCCGCGCCGGGGACCCACACCTTTGCCTACAAGGGCATGTGGCAGTGCAACTGGCTGCAGGCCTTCGAAGTCGGACTGGATCCGGTGCACACCTCGTTCCTGCACCGTTTCTTGAATGACGAGTCGCTTGATGACATCGGCGACAACGCGTCAGGCAAGCAGTTTCGCAGCGCCAGCGCGGGTGACTTCGCTGGCGAGCGCTGGCCGATGACGCGCGTGATGCGCGAGTTCCATCGTCCAGACATCAGCTTCGAGCCGCGCCCCTGGGGCGTGCAGATCACGACGCTGCGCCCCATGACCGAGACGCTCACGCATGTGCGCGTCACCCACGGCATCTTCCCGTCCACCTTCGTGATCCCGCTGTCCGAGACGCTCACGATCACGCAGATGCATGTGCCGATCGACGATACGCACACCTACTGGTATGCCTTCTTCACCAGCTTCGACAAGCCGGTGGACAAAGAGGCCATGCGCCTGCAGCGCGCGCAGTTCATCCCTGGCCCCGACTTCATTCCGAAGGCCGGTCGACACAACGACTGGGGATTCAACGCCCAGGAGCAGCGCACCACCACCTTTCTGGGCATGGGCGAGGAAGACATCAACGTGCATGACCAATGGGCGGTGGAGAGCATGGGCCCGATCCAGGACCGCACGCGCGAGCACCTGGGCACCACCGACAAGGTGATCATGGCCAACCGCCGCATGCTGCTGGCTGCAATCGACGCCGTGGCTAGCGGCGGCAGACCGCCCGGCGTGGGTGACCCCGCGCTGCACGCGCAGATGCAGGGTCCGGACACAGTGGACGGCATCGCCCCCGCGGGCACCTGGTCCACCTGGTGGCGCGAGCAGACCGCGACCAAGCGGGAGCACGCGCCGTGGACAGCGCCTGCCGGCGATACGGTCAAGGCATGACGTCCTTCGCAGAGCGCTGCGGCGTGAACGATGCCGCACGCGAACACGCCGTGGCCAGCGCACTGGCGCGCATCGAGGCCAGCGGCCTGGACCGGGTGCGCATCGCATGGTGCGACCTGCATGGACAAACCCGCGGCAAGACCCTGACCACGAAAGCCGCTGCCAGCGCGCTGCGTGAAGGGATCGGCATGGTTAGCACGCTGGTCTTGAAAGACAGCTCAGACCGCACGGCCTTCAAGGTGTTCGAGCCCGGTGGAACGGATTCGCTACCCGGGTTCGGACAGGCCAATAACGTGATGCTGCTGCCCGACCCGACCAGCCTGCGCGAGCTGCCCTGGTCACCGGGCAGCGGTTGGCTGCGCGCCCAACCCTTCTTCCAGGATGGCACCCCCGTCGAACTGGACACCCGCCGCGTGCTCGAGCGCGCACTGGCCCGCCTGGCCCAGGCCGGCTACGGCCTGCGCTGCGGACTCGAGGTCGAGTTCCACATCTATCGCATCACGGACGCCTCGCAGCAGCTGGATCCGGCGCGCGCCGACTGGCCGGGCCTGCCGCCCGCGGTGGAGCTGATTCATCCTGGCTACAAGCTCCTGGGCGAAGACCTGTACGACATGGCCGAACCGGCCCTGCGCATCGTGCAGCACACCGCTCAGTCGCTGGGGCTGCCGCTGTCGTCACTCGAGCTGGAGCTGGGGCCTTCGCAGGTCGAGGCCGTGTTCGATGCGACCGACGCGCTCACCGCCGCCGACAACATGGTGATCTTTCGCAACGCAGTGCGTATGGCACTGCGGCGCGCGGGCTACCACGCCAGCTTCGTGTGCCGTCCGCCCTTCCCGAACATCATGTCCAGCGGCTGGCATCTGCACCAGTCGCTGGTACGACTGTCGGACGGCAGCAACGTGATGCGCCGCGACGCGCCCGCGCCGCAGGCCGGTCCACTGGACGCGGCGCTCACGCTCTCCGATGTGGGCGAGCAGTGGCTGGCGGGCCTGCTGCGGCACGCTCGCGGCATGTCGCCCCTGTGCACGCCCACGATCAACGGCTTCGGGCGCTTCCGACCGAACGCCTTGGCACCGCAGTCGGTGCTCTGGGGCCGTGACAACCGCGGCGCGATGCTGCGCGTGATCGGCGATTGTGGCGACCACGCCACCCGCATCGAGAACCGCATCGGCGAGCCGGCCGCCAACCCCTACCTCTACATGGCTTCGCAGGTGCATGCCGGCCTCGATGGCCTGGCCCATCGCCTGCGCGCGCCTGCGGCCACCGATTCACCCTATGGCAACAAAGGCGAACGCCTGCCCGCCAGCCTGCCCGAGGCCCTGCAGGCGCTGAGTGAGGACGACGCCCTGGTCGCTGGCCTCGGAGCCGACTTCGTGGCTTACTTCGCGCAGGTCAAGGCCCTCGAGATCGCGCGCCATGACGCTGCCAAGGACAAGGGCGACTTCGAGCGCCGCGAGTATTTCTCGCGCATCTAGCCGCCGCAAACTCACCCTCCCGACATGCCCACCCTCCACTTCATCTCGATCTCTCCCGACGGCGCACGTAGCGCGCAGGACATCCAGGCGCGTGACGGCCGCACCTTGATGGAGGCCGCGGTGGATGCCGGCGTGAAGGGCATCGCCGCCGACTGTGGCGGTCTGCTCACGTGCGCGACCTGCCATGTTGTGCTGCCCGAGCCCTGGATCTCGCGGGTGCCGCCGATCACGCCCGACGAAGCGGGCATGCTCGACTTCACCGCCATGCCACGCCAGCCGGGGAGCCGACTGAGCTGCCAGATCACGCTCACTCCAGACCTGAACGGAATGACGATCGAGCTGCCGGCCAAGCAGTACTGAGCCCGCCCCTCACACCATGACACCCGCGTCCTACCTCGAGCTTTCGGGCATCACCAAGACCTTCGGCAGCGGGGACGCCGCCACCCGGGCCATCGACAGCGCCGACCTGTCGGTGCGCGAGGGCGAGTTCCTCGCCATCGTGGGTCCATCGGGCTGCGGCAAGTCCACGCTGCTACAGATCGCGGCGGGCCTCGTGCGACCGACCTCGGGTGAGGTTCGCTTTCAAGGACAGGGGGTCACCGAGCCCCCCGAGGGCATCGTCTACTTGTTCCAGCAGTACGGAAAATCGCTGTTCGCATGGCGCACCGTGTTGGACAACGTGGCCTTCGCCGTCGAACACCGCCCAGGCATGACACGCGCGGCAGCGCGCGCGCACAGCCAGCGCTATCTTTCAATGGTGGGTCTGGCTGAATTCGCCGGAAAGTACCCCTGGCAACTTTCAGGCGGCATGCAGCAGCGTGTGACCATCGCACGCGCCCTGGCCGCGCAACCGCGCGTACTGCTGATGGACGAACCCTTCAGCTCGGTGGACGCCCTGACCCGCCTGGAACTGCACGCCATCGTGCTGGAGCTGTGGAAAGAACATCGCTTCACCGCAGTGCTGGTCACCCACGATGTCGACGAGGCGGTGTTCCTGTCTGACCGCGTGGCCGTGCTCTCCAACCGGCCGTCGCGCGTGGTCGAGGTCATCGAGACCGCGCTGCCCCGCCCGCGCGATCCGCTCGTCACCCGCGAGCTACCGCGCTTCCTGTCGCTGCGCCACGACCTGCTGGCCACCTTGCTGGGGCGCGCGCGGTGAGTGCCGTCGCCGCGCGAAGCCGCTGGGCCGAGCGAGGGGCTGGCGTCGCGACGCTGGTGCTGCTGATCGCCCTGCTGGAGGTGGCTGTTCGCGCTGGCGCGGTGAACGCCGCACTCGTGCCGCCACCCAGCGTGATCGCCGCCAAGCTGGTCACCCTCCTGGGCGCCGGCAACTTCGCGCTGCCCCTGGCCCAGACGCTACGACTGCTGGCCATCGCCTACACGATCGGCTGCGCTCTGGGCTTGGGCCTGGGGCTGTTGATGGGGCGCTACGGCTGGATCCATGATCTGTTCGAGCCCCTGGTCGAGGTACTGCGGCCGCTACCCAAGCCGGCGCTGCTGCCGCCCCTGATCCTGTTCCTCGGGTTGGGTGACGCCATGAAGCTCACCGTGATCGCGCTGGGCGTCTTCTTTCCGGTCCTGATCAACACCGTGCAGGGGGTGCGCGGCACCGAGCCGGTGCTGGTCGACGCGGCCCGTACATTCGGGCACGGGCGCGTTGGCCAGATGTTCAAGGTCACCCTGCCCTCGGCGCTGCCCCTGGTCTTTGCAGGCATGCGCGTGAGCCTGGGGCTGGGTCTGGTGCTGGTGGTGATCGCCGAGATGATGGCGGGCACCGGCGGCGTCGGTTTTCTGATCATCGATATGCAACGCTCGTTCCGCATCCCCGAGATGTACGCCTGGATCGTCATCCTGGCGGTGCTCGGCTACGCCCTGAACGAGGCGTTCGTCCAATTGGAGCGCTGGCTCCTGCACTGGTCTTTCACCACCACCGACTGACTGATCCACTTTCCAACCACGACAGGAGACATGCCCATGACCGCTTCCCGTATCAGCCGCAGGGACTTCACCCTCGCCGCCGCCTCGACGCTGGCCTTGCCTGCCCTGGCCCAGGCGCAGCCCACCAAGCTGCGCGTGAGCACGATTCCGATCATCGACACCGCGCCGCTGCAGATCGCCATCGCCAAGGGCTTCTTCGCCGCGGAGGGCCTGGAGGTCGATACGACCCCCACCGCCGGCGGCGCGGCGGGTCTGCCCGCACTGGCAGCCGGCCAGGTGCAAATGACCTTCAGCAACATCATCTCCATCGTGCTGGGTGCCCGGCAGGGGCTGGGCTTCGAGGTGATCACCGCCGGCAGCAACACCGGCGAATCGACCCCCGACCTGGCGGGCCTGATCGTCAAGAAGGGGTCGCCGCTCAAGACCGGCAAGGATTTCGAGGGCAAGCGCATCGCGGTGAACACCCGCAACAACATCATCTGGCTGTACGCACGTGCCTGGGTGCGCGCCACCGGCGGCAACCCCGACGCGGTGACGTTCCTGGAAGTGCCCTTCCCGCAGATGGTCGACGCCGTGCGTGGCGATCGGGCCGATGCGGCGTTCGTGGTCGAGCCCTTCCTCTCCGCAGGCGTGGCAGCCGACACCGTGAGCGTCGCGGCCTGGCCTTACAACACGATCGGCAAGAACATCCCGGTGGGCATGTACGCTGCGAACAAGACCTTTATCGCGCAGAACCCGCAGGTGATCGAGAAGTTCGTGCGCGCCCACCAGAAGGCGGTGGACTGGGCCAACCAGAACAAGGGCGGCGAGGAATGGCTCAAGATCGTTTCGGGCTACACCCGTCTGCCCCCTGAGGCGCTCAAGCCGCTGAAGCTGCCGCCCTATCAGAAGACTGTGGACGTGCCCGGCATCGACGCCGTGGTCGACCAGATGCGCAAGCACGGCCTGCTTGAAGGCGCGGTGGACATCAAGTCGATGATGTACCGCACCGCCACGACGGTGGTGCGCTGAGTCGGCCGGCGCGATGACCCGCCGCCATCGTCAGAGCCTGGTCCTGGGCTCGATCGTGACCATGGACCCGCAACGTCCGCGCGCCGAGGCGATGGCGGTGCAAGACGGCCGCATCCTGGCTGTCGGCACCGAATCCGAAGCGCGTGCGGCGCTGGGCGCTGGGGCGGTGCACGAATGGCGCATGGGCGAGGGCACGGTGGTGCCCGGCCTGATCGACACCCACAACCACATGCACTGGACCGGCATCCAGAGCCGGCTGGTGGACCTGTCGGGGGCGCGGTCGATCGCGCAGATCCAGGAGGCGATCCGGCGCTGGGCGCAGGCCCATCCCGAGGCGCCCTGGGTGGTGAGCGGTTCGGGCTGGCACGTCGCCAGCCTGGCCGAACAACGCTACCCCACGCGCCAGGAGTTGGACACGGCCTGCCCGGACCGGCCTGTGTACCTGCCGCGCGTGGGCCATGCGGCGGCGGTCAACACGCTGGCGCTGAAACTGGCGGGCCTGGGGGCGCACACACCGGACCCGCAAGGCGGCAAGCTCGAACGCGAAGCCGACGGCATGCCCAATGGCGTGCTCTACGAACCGCCGGCCTTCGAGCCGGTCGCGCGCCTGGTGCCCGCGCCCTCGTTGGACGACCAGATGGGCGCCATGCGTGACATCCAGCGCGCCTACCATGCGGCCGGCCTCACCGGCATCGTGGACCCGGGTGTCACGCCCGACATCATGCGGATCTACCAGGCCCTGTGGGCACGCGGTGAACTGAGCGTGCGCTCGGTGCTGATGCCCCTGTCCGACTCCAGCCTGCCGCTCCAGGACAACCTGGCTCGCATCGAACAAGGCGGCCTGGCCACGGGCTTTGGCGATGCCCGACTCAAGCTCGGCGGCATCAAGTTGTTCATGGACGGCGGTGCGTCCTTGGGCACGGCGCTGATGCGCGAGCCCTATCCCGACGAACGCTGTAACTGCGGCATCCAGGTCACACCGACCGAGCATTTCCGCGCCATCGCCTGGGCCTGCGCGCGCCGGGGCTGGTCACTGGGTGTGCACGTGGTGGGCGGCCAGGCGATCGACATCGCGCTGGAAGTCTTCGCCGAGATCGACCGCGAGATCCCGCTGGCGCCGCTGCGGTTCTCGCTCATACATGCCTACCTCTGGCCAGAGGAGCGCAACATTCGCGAAGCCGCGCGCATGGGAATCGCCGTGGCTACGCAATGCTCGATGCAATGGGCCTTCGGCCCGCTGCTGGTCCAGCGATTTGGCGTGGCGCTGATGGCCCTGGCCACACCGGTGCGCAGTTGGCTGGACGGCGGCGTGCGCGTGGGTGGGGGCTCCGATTCCCCGGTGACGCCGTTCGCGCCGCTCTTGGGGTTGTGGCAGGCGCGCACGCGCCACATCGCCGGGACCGACGAGCCGGTGGGCAAGCTGCAGGCTGTCACGGGCGAAGAGGCGCTAGCGATGTACACGCGCGACGCCGCCTGGCTGGCGTTCAGCGATCACGAGCGCGGCATGCTGCGCCCGGGGCTGCTGGCCGACTGGACGGTGCTGTCGCACGATCCTGTCACCTGCGAGGCGGAGGCTCTGTCAGAGGCCCGCGTGCTGGCGACAGCCGTGGGAGGCGAGGTGGTCCATGAGACTTGAATTCCGGGGTACCAGCGGCTTGCTCCTGCTGCTGGCCCTGCTCGCGCTGTGGCAGGCCTCGGCCCTGTGGTGGGTAGGCAGCACCAACTGGCCGCCTGTCACCGCCATTCTTCACGCGCTGCTTGCAGGTCTGCAAACCGGCGAGCTGGCGCAGGTGTTTGGCTCCAGCTTGTGGCGCATGGCGGCGGGCTATGCGGCCGGTGCAGCAGCGGGTATCGCTGTGGGCCTGCTGATGGCGAGCCAACGCTGGATCCGGGCAGCACTCGAGCCGCTGGTCGAACTGCTGCGACCCATCCCCATGCCCGCCATCGTGCCGCCGCTGATCCTGCTGCTGGGGATTGATCACACGATGAAGATCTTCGCCGTGGCCTTCGCCACCTTCTTCCCGGTGCTGGTGAACACGGTCGGCGGCGTGCGCTCGGTGGACAGCACGGTGATCGATGTCGCGCGCACGCTGCGCAGCGGCCGCACGCGCGCATTGCTGCGCGTGGTACTGCCCGCAGCCATGCCCTACATCTTTGCGGGCTTGCGCACCAGCCTGGCCCTGGCCCTGATCGTGACCGTGGTGGCGGAGATGATCGCGGGCAGCGAAGGCATCGGCTATTACGTGCTGACCATGCAGTACGCGATGCGCGCCGCCGACATGTATGCCGCCATCTTCCTGCTGGCGGCGGTCGGCTACGCCCTCAACGCCCTGACCCTGGCGGTCGAGCGGCGCGTGCTGCACTGGTATCAACGCGCCTGATCCCCCCCGCCCCTCTGCCCAAGGCCCGGCCACGCCCGGGAAACCCCTAGGCATTTCACAGCCTGGCAACTTGTAGGATGACCGGACAAGTCTGGTCGTCATGCTCTCCTCCACCCGCACCCCCATCGAGCCCCTGGCCGCCCCGGAGCGCTTGTCCAACCGGGTGGCCGACCAGCTCGCGCGCCGCATCGACAGCGGCGAGCTGGGGCCTGACCAGCGCCTGCCCACCGAGCAGCAGCTCTCCGAGCGTTTCGGTGTGTCGCGCACCGTGGTGCGCGAAGCGGTCAGCCGCCTCAAATCGATGGGCCTGCTGGTCTCCCGCCAGGGTGCCGGCGTATTCGTCGCGCCGCGCGATCAGGCGCGCGCGCTGGCCTTCGACCCCGCCGTGCTGCAATCGCTCGAATCGGTGGTGCATGTGGTGGAAGTGCGCCGCGCGCTCGAAGGGGAAGTCGCGGCCCTGGCCGCACAGCGCATCACGCCAGCCAAGACACGTGCCTTGCGCGACGCGCTGCAGCGGCTCGAAGCCGCCGTCGCTGCGGGGTCCGACGGCGTGGAAGAAGACCTGGCCTTTCACCGCAGCATCGCCCAGGCCACAGACAATCCGCAGTTCGAGCGCCTCCTGGGCTTTCTCGAGCAGTACCAGCGCGGCGCCATGCGCGTGACGCGTACCAATGAATCCATGCACGGCGCCTTCATGCGCGCCGTCAACCGCGAACACGAGGCCATCGCCCGCGCGGTGATCGCGGGCGATCCCCATGCCGCGCGCCGCGCTGCGGTGCGCCATATGGTCAATGCCGCAGCGCGCATCGAACAGTCGGACGCCCCGACACGCCGTACGCTGGAGGGCCTTTTGGCGCCCTCTTCTCACTAAAAAACTTCTTCCATGACCTCCTCCCCTCCCCGCGCACTCGGTGTCATCGGCCTGGGCTCCATGGGCCTGGGTGCAGCCCGCTCGGCCCTGCGCCGCGGTGTCACCACCTGGGGCTGCGACACCCGCGCCGAAGCGCGTCAGGCGCTCACGAAGGACGGCGGGCACGCCGTCGAACGTCCTGCCGACCTCGGACCGCATTGCCGTGTGGTGGTGGTGCTGGTGGTCAACGCTGCGCAGACCGAAGACGTCCTTTTTGGCGAGCACGGGCTCGCACGATCCATGGCGCCAGGCTCCGTGATCGTCTGTTCGGCGACGGTCGACCCGGCCATCGTGCCGGGGTGGGCCGAACGCCTGTCCCAGCACGGCCTGCTGCTGATCGACGGCCCCGTTTCCGGCGGCGCCCGCAAGGCCGAAGCCGGCGAGATGACGGTCATGGCTTCGGGTGAGCCGCGCGCCTTCGAGACGGGCCTGGAGTTGCTGCAAGCCTGCGCCGGCAAGGTCTATCGCCTGGGCGACCGCGCCGGCATCGGATCCACCGTCAAGATGGTCAATCAGCACCTGGCTGGCGTGCACATCGCCACCGCCTGTGAGGCCATGGCGCTGGGCATGCGAGCGGGCGCCGACCCGGACCAGTTGTACGAGGTGATCTGCAACTCCGCGGGCATGAGCTGGATGTTCCAGAACCGGGTGCCTCACATCCTGGAGGGCGACTACACGCCGCTGTCCGCCGTCAACATCTTCGTGAAGGACCTGGGCATCGTGCTGGATGCGGCGCGCAAGCTGGCCTTCCCGCTGCCGCTGGCGGCAGCCGCCCACCAGCTCTATCTGGCCACGGCCGCCATGGGCCACGGCGCCGAAGACGATTCCGCGGTGGTGAAGTACTACGCAGCTCTCGCCGGGCTCGAACTGCCGGCAGGCAAGAAGGAAGCGCCGTGATCCTGGGCGTCATCGCCGACGACTTCACCGGCGCCACCGATGTGGCGGGCATGCTGGTGGGCGCAGGCATGCGCACCGTGCAGGTGATCGGCGTGCCGCAGGGGCCCATGCCCGAGGCCGACGCGGTCGTGGTGGCCTTGAAGTCACGCACCTGCCCGCCCGCCGAGGCGGTGGCCCAGAGCCTGGACGCCCTGCGCGCGCTGCGGGCTGCCGGCGCGCGCCAGATCTATTTCAAGTACTGCTCCACGTTCGACTCCACGCCGCAGGGCAATATCGGCCCGGTAGCCGACGCGCTGATGGACGCCTTGGGTGCGGACATCGCCATCGCCTGCCCCGCCTTCCCCGACAACGGCCGTACGATATTCCGTGGCCACCTGTTCGTGGGCGATGTGCTGCTGTCTGACTCGGGCATGCGCGAGCACCCGCTCACGCCCATGACCGATGCCAACCTCGTGCGCGTGCTGCAGCCGCAGACGCGCCGCCGCGTGGGCCTTCTGGCGCAGCCTATCGTGAGCCGCGGCCCTGGCGCCGTGCGCGAACGGCTCGACGCGCTGCGCGCCGAAGGCGCGGGACTGGCGGTCGCCGACGCGGTCGCCAACGACGACCTCCTCACGCTGGGCGAGGCCTGTGCCGACCTGCCGCTGATCACCGCCGGCTCGGGCGTGGCCCTGGGCCTGCCGCCGGCCTACGCGCGCCGGGGCTGGCTCAAGCCGGATGCCACGAGCGCGCAGCTCACGCCGGTGCAAGGCCCGTCTGCCGTGCTCGCGGGCTCGTGCTCGCTGGCCACGCAGGGCCAGGTGGCGCGCTGGATCGCGGCGGGCCATGCGGCCCTGCGACTGGATCCGCTCGCCCTGGCTGCGAACACTGGGCATCTGGCCGACCTGAAGGCGCAGGCCCTGGGGGCCCTGCCCAAGGGGCCGGTGCTGGTCTACGCCACCGCCGATGCCGCCAGCGTCAAGGGTGTGCAGGAGCGACTGGGTACCGCCGCCGCTGGCGAGCGGGTCGAGCATGCGATGGCCGCAATCGCGCAGGCGCTGGTACAGGCGGGCGTGCGGCGCCTGGTCGTGGCCGGCGGCGAAACCTCCGGTGCGGTGACGCAGGCCCTGGGCCAGCGCCAACTGCGCATCGGCGCGCCGATCTGCCCGGGCGTGCCCTGGACCCAGGGCACCGTGCAAGGCGAGCCGCTGTGGCTGGCCCTGAAGTCCGGCAATTTCGGCGGGCCGGATTTCTTCGTGCAGGCGTTGTGCGAGGCGGGGGTGGCGCTGTGACCGCTCCCACCTTCCCCGTCAATCAGACCCACCTGCGCGAGGAGATCTGCCGCGTGGGCCGGTCCCTGTTCGAGCGCGGCTATGTGCACGCCACCGCCGGCAACATCAGCGTGCGCCTGCCGGATGGCGCGGGCTACCTGATCACTCCCACCGAGGCCTGCCTGGGCTTCCTGGACCCATCGCGCCTGGCCTGGGTCGATGCCGATGGCGCGCAGGTCGCGGGCGACCGCGCCAGCAAGACCCTCATCCTGCACCGGCGCATCTACGAAACCGATCCGCAGGCCCACTGCGTGATCCACACCCACTCCACGCACCTCGTGGCCCTCACGCTCCAGGACCCGGCGGGCACAGGCGACCTGCTGCCGCCGATCACGCCGTATTTCGTGATGAAGGTGGGCCATGTGCCGCGCATCCCCTACCACCGCCCCGGCGACCCGCACGCGGCGGACCTTGTCGTGGAGGCCATGGCGCGTGCACGGGCGGCCGGCCAGCCGGTGCGCGCGGTGATGCTCGATCGCCTTGGCCCCAACGTCTGGCACACCAGCCCGGCGCTCGCCATGGCGACCCTGGAAGAACTCGAGGAAACCGCGCGCCTGTGCTGCCTGTGCTCGCCCCGCCCCACCCCGCTCACGCCCGCGCAGATCGACGCACTGCGCCAGCATTTCAACGCCTCCTGGTGACCATGCCCCGATTCGCTGCCAACCTCTCCATGCTGTACACCGAGGTGCCCTTCCTCGAGCGCTTCGCCGCGGCCGCGGCCGACGGCTTCGAGGCCGTCGAATACCTCTTTCCCTACGAGCATCCGCCGGAAGTCATCGCCGCACGATTGCAGGCGCACGGCCTGGTGCAGGCCCTGTTCAACCTGCCCCCCGGCGACTGGGCGGCTGGCGAGCGCGGTATCGCCTGCCACCCGGGCCGCGAGGCGCAGTTCGCCCAGAGCGTGCAGGAGGCCCTGCCCTACGCGCTGGCCACCGGCTGCCGCCACCTGCACGCCATGGCCGGCCTGCTGCCGGCCCAGGTGGATCCCGCACGGGCCCGCGCCACCTACGTGGCCAACCTGCGCGCGGCGGCGCAGGTGCTGGCGCCCCACGGCATCACCCTGCTGATCGAACCGATCAACACCCGCAACATGCCGGGGTACTTCCTGAACTTCCAGCAGCAGGCCCACGACGTCGTCGGCGACGTGGGTGAGGCCAACCTGAAGGTCCAGATGGACTTCTACCATTGCCAGGTCATGGAGGGTGACCTGGCGCGCCGCCTGGAAAGGCACATCGCTGGGGTGGGGCATGTGCAGATTGCGGGCGTGCCCGATCGCCATGAGCCAGACTCGGGCGAGGTCGCCTACGGCTACTTGTTCGACCGGCTCGATGCCCTGGGCTACGGGGGCTGGGTCGGCTGCGAGTACATTCCCGCCGGTGAGACCTCAGCGGGGCTGGGATGGCTGCGCGAGTACCGGCGCACCCGGAATGCGTGATGACAACGAGTTTGACAACCCGGGCCGCTGGCGGCCCATTTTCAAAACCTGAAGGAGACAGATCATGAACATTTCCCGTCGTTTGACCAGCCTCGCGCTGGCTTGCAGCGTCGCCGCTGGCCTCTCTGGCTTCGCCGCCAGCGCCTCGGCTCAGACCGCCATGCGGATCAACATCTCGGTGGCCAAGGACTCGCACCAGGGTGTCGGCATCGACACCTTCGCCGCCGAGGTCGACAAGCGCACCAACGGCCGCATCAAGATCCAGACTTTCTACTCTGGCGCCCTCGGCGCCGAGCGCGAGTCCATCGAGGCCGTGCAGCTGGGCACCCACGAACTGACCTTCACCTCCACCGGCCCGGTGCCCAACTTCGTGCCCGAAGCCCGCATCCTGGACATTCCCTTCCTGTTCCGCGACAAGGCGCACGCGCGCGCGGTGCTCGATGGCGCCATCGGCCAGGAGATGCTCGCCAAGTTCGAATCCAAGGGCTTCAAGGCCCTGGCCTGGGGCGAGAACGGCGTGCGCCACATGACCAACAGCAAGCGCGCCGTGAGCAGCCCCGACGACCTCAAGGGCCTGAAGATGCGCACCATGGAAAACCCGGTGCACGTGGCGGCCTACAAGGGCCTGGGCATCGTCACCACCCCCATGGCCTTCACCGAGGTGTTCACCGCGCTGCAGCAGGGCACCGTCGACGGCCAGGAAAACCCGCTGTCGGTGATCATGGCCGCCAAGTTCGAGCAGGTACAAAAGCACCTGACCCTCACGGGCCACGTCTACTCGCCGGCCATCTTCCTGATGAACAAGGCCGCCTTCGACAAGCTCAGCGCGGCCGACAAGACCGCCTTCCTGGAGGCCGCCAAGGTGGCTGTCAAGGCCAACCGCGACCGCGTGGACGGTGACGACGCTCGCGGCGTTCAGGAACTGCGTGCCAAGGGTATGCAAGTGATCGAGAACGTCGACAAGGGCCGCTTCATCAAGCAGCTCGAGCCGGTGAACGGCGAGTTCGAGAAGCAGTTCGGCAAGGCCAACATCGACCGCATCCGCAACTTCCGCTAAGCCAGCCTGCGCAGGCGCGCCGGGTGATGCCGGCGCGCCTGCGCGTTCCCATGCCAAAGCCTGGCCGTCCGCGGTCGCAGCCGTCCCATGAAAAAAACCTTCCTCCGATTCGAGCGGACCGCAACGCACCTGGCGATGGCGGTGGCCTGCCTGATGATGGCGATCGCCAGTGCGCTGGGCCTGTTCCAGATCGTCACCCGATTCATCCTGGAGTCCCCTGCGGAATGGACCGAGGTCCTGATTCGCTTCAGCCTGATCTGGATGGTGTTCCTGGGCATCCCCGCCGCCTTCCGTGAGGGCGCGATGATCAGCGTGGACGTGCTGTATCGCTGGGGCTCCCCCGCCACCAAGCGCCTCCTGGACTGGGTGGTGAGCCTGGCCTCCCTGACCCTGGTCGCCGTGATCATCTGGTGGGGTTGGGATTACGCGCAGCGAGGCAAGGTGCAATCCATGATCGGCCTGGAAGACGTCTCCATGTTCTGGGCCTACCTGGCCATGCCGGTCGGCGGCATCTTCTGCGTGCTGTCCATCCTGGGCTTCCTGATCGATCCCCGTCGCAACGAACTGGAGACCCAGCAATGAGCGTCCCCATGCTCGTGACCATGATGGTGTGCTTTGCGCTCACCATCTCCGTGGCCGTCTCGATCGGCCTGTCCGCCATCCTGGGCATCCAGCTGGGCAACGTGAACATGCTGATCTCCGTCAAGGAGATCTTCAGTTCCATCAACAAGTTTCCGCTCGCGGCGATTCCCTTCTTCATCCTCGCAGGCAACCTCATGGAAACCGGCGGCATCTCGCGCCGCCTCGTCGAATTCGGTCGCAGCATCGTGGGCGGCGTGCAGGGCGGCCTGCCCATGACCGTGGTGCTGACCTGCATGATCTTCGCGGCGGTCTCGGGCTCGTCGGTGGCCACCACCTTCGCCATCGGCGCGATCCTGATCCCGGCCCTGATCCGCTATGGCTACCCCACGACCTACGCTGCGGCCCTGCAGGCCACGAGCGCCGAACTGGGCGTGATCATCCCGCCCTCGATCCCCATGATCCTGTACGGCGTGAGCGCCGAGGTCTCGATCGGCGAGCTCTTCATCGCAGGCTTTGGCCCGGGTATCTTCATCGGCGCCTCGCTGATGCTGTTTGTCTGGGTCTACTGCAAGTGGAAAGGCTGGGGCAAGAACGACGGCGAGGGCCGCCTACCCGTCGGCACCGCCACCCTGCAGGCGGGCTGGGCGCTCATGATGCCGGTGGTGATCCTGGGCGGCATCTACGGCGGCATCTTCACCCCCACCGAGGCGGCGGCGGTCTCCGTTTTCTACGCCTTGATCGTCGGCACCGTGATCTACCGGGAGATCGGCTTCAAGGACCTCTACGTCATCCTGCGCAAGTCGGTGATCTCCAGCGCGGTGATCATGTTCATCATCGCCAATGCCGGCCTGTTCGCCTTCCTGCTCACGCGCGCTGGCGTGCCCGAGGCCATCGGCCTGTGGCTGCAGGACGTGCTGAAGACGCCCGCGATGTTCCTGCTCGGGGTCAACGCCGCCCTCTTCATCATCGGCATGTTCATCGAGACCAGCGCCGCCATCCTGGTGCTGGCTCCGATCCTGGCGCCGGTGGCGATCCGCTTTGGCATCGACCCGGTGCACTTCGGGCTGGTGATGGTGGTGAACCTGGCCCTGGGCATGATCACCCCTCCCTTCGGCGTGAACCTGTTCGCGGCCTGCACGGTGGCCCGGATCTCGGTGGACCGCATCATCAAGGACCTGGTGCCCTTCGTGCTGGTGATCCTGGCTTGCCTGATGGTGATCACCTACGTGCCCTCGCTGTCGTTGGGGCTGCGCGACCTGGTGTACGGGCGGTAATCGGCCTCGCACCGAAATGCCCTCGAAGTTCCTAAATTTTTCAAGGAGACTGCAATGACCACTGGATGCCTGTTCCTGAAGACGGCCCACCGCGCGGCCACCCGCTGCGCGCGACACCTCGGGCTGTTCGCCTGGGTTTGCGCCGCGGCGGGCGTCGCCCATGCCTCAGACGCCTCGTGCATCAGCGCCGGACGACTCGATGGCGAGGGCCGCTGGGCACCGCAGTTCCAGGAAGTGCGTTTGCTGGACGAGGCGGGTCGCACGCTGGCCACACGCAGCAAGGCCGATCTGGCGCGCGTGCGGGGGGTGGAGCTGACCCAACCCGCGCTGCTGTCGGCCTGCGCCGGTGAACGCGGGCTGACCCGCGAAGAGCGGGCTGCCGCCAAGGCGCCCGTGCCTGCGGCCAAGGCCGGGCGACTCGTGGTCGACGGCGTGACCTACGCCAAACTGCAAACGGGCGGTGAACTGGTGGAACTCAAGGTGCAGATCACGCCCGAACAAGTGGTGATGATCACGCGCTGAGCGCTGACGCTCACGGGCGCGCGCCCTGGATCTGCCGGTTCTCCAGATACCGAAAGACCTCCGACAGATCGGCCGGCTTGGACAGGTGCAAGTCGAAGCCTGCATCCAGGCTGCGCTGGAAGTCGCGGGGTTGGCAGTACCCCGACATGGCAATCATGACCGTGTCCTTGAACTGGGGCTCGGCCCGCAGCTGTGCGGCTGCGGCCCAGCCGTCGATCTTGGGCAGGCCGATATCCATCAGGATCACATCCGGGTGATGGCGCCGAGCCAGCGCCACGCCCTCCTCGCCGTCATGCCCCACCAGGACCTCGTGGCCGAACATCTGCACGTAGTCCGCCAGCATCTGCGCAGCGTCGAGGTTGTCCTCGACGATCAGGAATTTCGTCGGCTTCAACGCCGGATACGCCACCAGACCGGAGGCCAGCGACATGCCCTGCGCCGTGGTGGAAGGCCGTGGCACTGGCAGTACGAGCGTGAACGCAGTGCCGCGACCCGATGTCGCCACACGCACCGTGCCGCCATGCAATTCGACGATCTTCTTGACGATCGACAGCCCGACCCCCAGGCCGCCCTGGCCCCGGTCCAGGGTGATCCGGCCTTGGGTGAACGGCTCGAACAGGGTGTCCAGAACGCTGGGCTCGATACCCGGCCCGTTGTCACTGACAACGATCACCACGGTCTCGCCTTGCGCGCTGGCGTTCACCTCGATCTGGCCCCCTTCCTGCGTGAACTTTGAAGCGTTGTTCAGCAAGTTGCTGATGACCTGGGTCATCCGGGTCGGGTCGGCATCGAGCACCAGGCCGGATGCAACCTGCGACTTCAATTGCTGGCGACGCTGGTGGATGCCCGGCAACACCGCGTCCACAGCATCTCGTACCGCTTCCTCCACAGCCATGCGCTGTCGCCGAAGCTCGATCTTGCCTTGCTCGATCCGCGAGACCTCCAGCAGATCGTCGACCAGCCGAGTCAGCTGCAGAACCTGCCGCTTGATGATCTGGGCCGCCTGCACCGAATCGGTCGTGCTTGGTGCCGAGGACTCCATCGTTGTGGCCAGATAGAGCAAAGGGGCCAGGGGGTTGCGCAACTCATGTCCCAGGACAGCCAGAAACTCCGCGCGGCGCTGATTGATCGAGCGTATCCGCTGTTCATTGCGAATGCGCTCCGTGATGTCGAAGCTGACCCCGTGCAGCACCACCGCCTTACCGTCCGCGCCAAAGCGGGTACGCCCCCGGCTGGCCAGCCAGCGCTCCTCCCCCGTGTCCGCGCGTATCACGCGAAACTCGATCGACAACTCCGCCTTCCCCGCCACGCACTCGGCCAGCTGGCTGCTCATGGCGGCCCTGTCGCCGGGATGGACCGTCGACATGAAGATCGCCACCGTGGGCTCGACACTCTGGACCGGGATGCCGACCAGCAGATACATCTGCGAATTCCAGACCGCGACACCCGAGATCGGATTCCACTCCCACACCCCCATCTTCACCGCCTCCAGCGCCAGCGCCAGCCGATCCTGATCCATCGAAGGGACCTGCAGGAACGTCGGCGCCGGCTCGACAGACGCCGGAGCTACGGCGACCTGACGCGCAGAAGAACTCAGACGGGCATGAACCAGAACGGCAGGCGTCTTGCCATCGCTCAGGCTCATCAGGAAGCAGGTGAAGTCCATCAGCACCGTTGCGGAATAAACGCCGCTGGGATCGGCCAATCGCACGCTGCGCGCATTGCTGGAAGTCGGCGCGCCCGTGCGCAACACCTCGGAGGTCATCTGGGACAGGTCTTGCCCCTCTTCAAAGCGAAAGAGATTCAGCAAGGTCCGCGGATCGCCCCATTTCCAGCCAAAGAACGCTTCAAACGCGGCATTGGTAGCCAGCAAGGCGTGCGTGGCCCCCGAAGCCAGCGCCACGAGACTGGGTGTGGACGAGGTCAGCCAGGCTTCGTGGATCTCGGCTTGTCGGGAGCCGCTGGACGCGGGCTGGGAAGGGTCGGCTTCGCACAGGGGCACACTGCGTATGCTCGGAGCGTCCGGACCCACGGGGTGTCAGACAGGAGCCCCAACGCCGGAGGGGCCTTGAAGACGCTTAACGCCCAGCCGCAGCGCCACGGCGGGCGGGTGACGGCGCTGTCAGCGCTCGGTGACGAGATCGAGCATCACGGCGGCATGGTCGCTGGTCTCCTGGCCAGGGTGAGCCTGCCGCGGATCCAGCACCACCGTCACCTGCGGCAGGACAGTGATTGACCCACCGGACAGCAGGAGGTGATCCAGATCGACGTCACGGCCATCGGAGGTGCGATGCGTGCTTTTGATCTGACTGCCAGCGGGCATCGTCCACGGTGATGGCCCTGCCCGCAGGACCTCAAACTCCGGCCCGCCGGGGCTGCAGTTGAAGTCACCCCCCAGAACGCAGCGGTCGTCCGCCGCCAAATGGCGCAGGGCAGTCAGACAGGTGTCCAGCTGGCGGATCCGCAAGTCGCTGGCGCCATCCAGGTGGGTGAGATGCACATTCGCCACCCAGGTGCGCACGCCGCCCCGCTGCAGGCACGCCAGCTGGGCGATCCGCTCGCCGTCCGCTGGATCCGTCGGCAAGGGCACCACCTGGTGCGCGACCAACGGACCGCGTGTGAGCACAGCGAGCCCGGAACTGCTCATGACCGAATCGCCTTCGAAAGCGCGCACCTTGCGCCGGGCCGGCGCGCGTGTCGCCAACATCGACAAGGCCTGCGCCAGGTACCCCGCGGTGTCGGCACGACCGTCTTCGGTCGCAAACGCCTCCTGCAGCAGGATCACATCGGGCGCCAAGGCCGCCAGCCCCTGTGCCATGGCCTGCAAGCGCGGGCGGTAGGCGCCATCGCATTTCCAGGTGTTGAGGGTCAGGATGCGCATGGGGTGATCTCGCTTTGCATCAGGCAGCGGCGGCGCCGGCCTGGCCCGCCTGCGTTCGGCGCTTGTCCAGGGCCTGCCGCAGTGCGTCGACCGCCTCTTGCAGCGTGCCGTTGTTGTCGATGCAGATGCTGCCGTCGGGCAAGCTCAGGGGCACGTGGCGCGCCAAACGCGCCGCCACCTCCTGGGCGCTTTCACGCCCGCGCGCGCTCAGGCGCTGCGCCAACACCTCGGGCGCGGCACCAATGTGAACGACTGTGGCCGCTGGCCAGCGTGCCAGCAAAGGATCCAGCCATTGGCGCGAGCCGTTGACGAACACCCAACGCCCTTCGTTCAGTGCGTGCAACTCACTGTGGCGAATGCCGTAGCACAGGCCATTGGCCGTCCAGTGCATGGCAAAGGCCTGCGCTTCGCGCTGCGCGTCAAAGGTGGCGAGATCGAGCGCCTCATGCGGCTCGCCCCCCGCATCGGCCGGCCGGGTGATGCTGCGGCGAACCCAGTGGGCCGACGCGGCCTGGGGCCAGCTTTCGCGCAGGCCCTGCAGCACGCTGTCCTTGCCCGCCCCCGAGGGGCCGATCACGTACACCAGGCGGTCACTCATCTGAAAATTCCACTTGTTCAAACAGTCGGAACGGCGCCCCCGACTCGGGCTCGATAAACAGAGAAAGGCGGTCGATGCGGCAGGACGCCAGGCCCTGGAAATGCTGCTGCGCCGCCTCCAGCAGCTGCGCGCGGGCCGTGTCGGAAAGATCCTTGAGCGAGCCGGTCAGGGACAGGTGAAAGCGAAACTGCGACAGCACATAGGGGTAGCCCCAGGCTTGCAGCAGCGCGTCCTGTTCCGGGGTCAAGCCCGCGCGGCGGCGGCGGGCCAGTTCCTCGGCACTCAGCGGGTCCGCCAGGGCTTGCAGCGTTTGCACGCAGTCTGCCGCCAGCGCATCGAGCGCCGGCGAGGCGTGCGTCGGACGCAGCGCCAGGAAATCGCCCAGCACAGCGACCTGCATCGGAAGCTCGAACGCGGGCCGCCCCTCGCACAAGCGCCGTAGGGCAGCGCGCACATCGGCAAGCTGCACGTTCTGGCCCAGGCGAAACGGGGCCTTGAGCGTGCCGTGCCAACCGTAGCGTCGCGGTTCGGCCGTCAGGTCCACCAGCTGTTGCGGCGAGATCCCCTGAACCACCGGTTGCGGCAGGGGCGCGTCGTGCAGGGCGCAGCGCCCCAGCCACGTACTTCCAGCCTGCCCGTGCAAGGAATCGGGGTGCGGCGCGAAATACACCGCCACCCGGTGAACGCTGGGGGGGTCACGGTGCATCGTCATCGCTGTGGTCCAGGGTCAGAGTCACCCGGTCTCCGGCGAACCAGGTGCAGGCGTATTCGATGGGCTGCCCCGCGGTGTCCACGTTGACACTGGTGACCTGTAGCACGGGCCGGCTGGGCGCTTGGCGCAAATGGTCCGCCACTTCCGCGCTGGGCAGGCGGGCCGAGATGCGGCTTTGCTGCCGCGTGTAATCCGATACGCCGAGTTGGGCAAACGCCTGCGTGATGGACCCCGTGGCCTGCAAGTGAACGTCCAACCCCGCAAAGCGCGGCAAGGGAAAGTAGCGGTCGCTGCGATGCAGGGGCTGGCCGCCGCCGTCGCCCACCACCGCCAGGTGCAGCACAGAGCTGCCAGCGCGTAACTTCAGGGCCTGCGCCACTTCGGCGTCGGCACGCTGTCGGGACGAGGCCAGCGCCTGCAAGCCGCCCTTGAGGCCCGCCTGCGCCAGGCTGTGCCGATGGCGCGTGCGCTTGCCCAGCACCAGGTCCACCGCGAAGTCCTCCACGTAGGTACCGCTGCCCTGGGTCGAACGCACCACGCCCAGTTGGGTCAGCACCGAGAGCGACCGCCGAATGGTGTGGCGGTTCACACCGTACTGGCCGGCCAGGGCGTGCTCCGAAGGCAGACGCTCGCCCGGGGCATAAAGGCCGCGCGCGATGGCATCCGCGATCTCGTGGGCGATGCGTGCCCAGAAGCTGTGCGCCGGGTCGGGTAGCACCAGGGCCTTCACGTCAAGCGCGATCGGTTTTGTCATGAAAGCTACACATCAGCCGCCTAAGCTGACGGCTGTTCCAAAGTTGTCTATACAAATTACAGGATAACGGGCAGATGTTTCACGCATTTGACAACCCTGGGCCGCCAAGGGAAACGTCCCGGGCGGATTGGATGGCGCTGCTGGCGCGGGCCCCCCTGCCGCTGCTCGAGCAGGCGCTGCAGGCGCCGTCCCAGGAAGGCCGCATCGAGTGGCTGCGCCGCCCGGAAACGGGCCTGTACATGGTTCAGGGTCGTGCCGGCGGCACGGGGGAACGCTTCAACCTCGGCGAGGTGACGGTGACCCGTTGCGCCTTGCGCCACCTCGACGCGGACGACGCGGCATCGCCCGTGGGCGTGTCCTACGTGCTGGGCCGCCATGCTCGCCATGCGGAGCTCGCTGCGCTCGCCGACGCCCTGCTGCAGCAAGCCGCGCACCATGAAGCGCTCAAGCGGTCGCTGCTGACGCCGGTGCGCCAGCGCCTGATCCTGCAAGCCGCACAGCGCCAAGTGCAGGTGCAATCGACCCGGGTGGATTTCTTCACGGTGGCCCGCGAGGCCAGCGCGGGCAGCCAGGAGGACGACGAATGAAGCAGGCCGATCTGCAACAGGTGGTCCCCGGCTTTGACGACCCGGTGGTGGGCAGCCAGGCAGTATTCCGTCATGCACTGCAAGCGCTGTCCCTGCCCGGGCGCGTGGTCACCCTTCCAACGCATGGGCGCCTGCCGGCGGGCGGCCAGGCGACCGCGGCCGCCTTGTGGCTGGCGCTGCTAGACAGCGACTGCACGCTGTGGCTTTCTGCGTCGCTGCGTCACTCCGATGCGCCGGCCTGGCTGCGCTTTCACACCGGCTGCCGCATCGTCGACGAACTCTCGCAGGCGCGCTTCGTGTGGCTGGCAGTCGGTGACACCTGGCCCACCCTCAGCGAGATGGCAGCCGGCAGCGATGGGTACCCCGATCAGTCCGCCACCTGCGTGATGGAACTCAGGCGCCTGCAGGCCGATGCGGACGGCCCCTGGCAGCTGTCAGGGCCGGGCATCCTGGGCACGCAGGGCCTGCATGCGCAGGGGCTGCCAGACGACTTTGCAGCGCAGTGGCAGGCCAACCATGCCGCCTTCCCGCGCGGGGTGGACGTGTTCCTCACCACCGCCACCGAGCTGGTGGGCCTGCCCCGCAGCACCCGGCTGCAACGCAACGACACCGTGGAGGCCTGAGCATGTACGTCGCCGTCAAGGGCGGGGAAACCGCCATCCTCAACAGCTACCAGTTGATCGCTCAGCAGCGGCGTGGCGACCCGGCCACCCCCGAGCTGAGCATCGTGCAGATTCGCCAGCAAATGAAGCTGGCAGTCGATCGGGTCATGACCGAAGGCTCGGTGTACGACCCGGACCTGGCAGCCCTGGCCATCAAGCAGGCCTGTGGCGATCTGGTCGAAGCCATCTTCCTGCTGCGCGCCTACCGTGCCACGCTGCCCCGCCTGGGCGACAGCTGCCCGCTGCGCACCGGCGAGATGGTGGTGTCGCGCCGGATCTCGGCGACCTTCAAGGACCTGCCGGGTGGGCAGATCCTGGGCCCCACCTACGACTACACGCAGCGCCTGCTCGACTTCACGCTCATGGCCCAGGCCCAGGCCGAGGGGGGGGATGCCAACGACCTCCTGCAGGTGCGCACACCCGCCGAGCCCGTGGCTGCGCCTCGGGTGGTGGACCTGCTCAATCAGGAGGGGCTGATCGAGACCCATCCCATCCCCGACGGCGACCCCGCCCCCAAGGACCTGACACGCGAGCCCCTGCGTTTCCCGGCCGACCGAGCCACCCGCCTGCAGAACCTGGCACGGGGCGACGAGGGCTTTTTGCTGGCGATGGCCTATTCCACCCAACGCGGGTATTCGCACACGCACCCCTTTGTGGGCGAGATCCGGCTGGGAACGGTCGCCCTCGAGCTGGCGCCCGAGGAGCTTGATTTTTCCGTCTCGATTGGCGATATCGAGCTCACCGAGTGCGAGATGGTCAACCAGTTCGCTGGCAGCAAGACCGAACCGCCGCAGTTCACCCGCGGCTACGGCCTCGCATTCGGCCACAGCGAACGCAAGGCCATGGCCATGAGCCTGGTGGACCGGGCGCTGCGCGCGCCCGAGCTGGGTGAGCCGGTCGAAGCGCCGGCGCAGCAACAGGAGTTTGTGCTCTCGCACAGCGACAGCCTGGAGGCTTCCGGCTTTGTCCAGCACCTGAAGCTTCCGCATTACGTGGACTTCCAGTCGGAGCTGGAGCTGGTGCGTCGCATGCGCACCCAGGTGCAGCAACGCGTGCGCGAAGGCCACGACGCACAGGAGCCGACATGAACGCCCCCCTCGAGGCTCGCCACGGTGCACAGAGCGCCGCAGCCGCCGACCTTGCACCCGAGGTCAACTTCGCTTACCTGGACGAGCGCACCAAGCGCATGATCCGCCGCGCCCTTCTGAAGGCCGTGGCCGTGCCCGGCTACCAGGTGCCCTTCGGCTCGCGCGAAATGCCGCTGCCCTATGGTTGGGGCACCGGCGGCATCCAGGTGACTGCGGCGATCATTGGCGCCGACGACACGCTCAAGGTCATCGACCAGGGCTCAGACGACACCGTCAACGCGGTCAATATCCGTCGCTTCTTCCAGCGCACGACCGGTGTACCGGTGACGACGCGCACCGCCGACGCCAGCATCATTCAGACGCGCCATCGGATTCCCGAGACGCCGCTGCGCGAGGGCCAGGTCATCGTCTACCAGGTGCCGGTGCCCGAGCCGCTGCAGCGCCTGGAGCCGCGTGAGTCCGAGACGCGGACGCTGCATGCCCTGGCCGAGTACGGCCTGATGCACGTCAAGCTCTACGAGGACATCTCGCGCTACGGCCACATCTCCACCACCTACGACTACCCGGTGATGGTCAACGGCCGCTACCTGATGGCGCCCTCGCCCATTCCGAAGTTCGACAACCCGAAGATGCACATGAACCCGGCGCTGCAACTCTTTGGCGCGGGCCGGGAAAAGCGCATCTACGCCGTACCGCCCTACACCCCGATCGAAAGCCTGGGCTTCGAAGACCACCCCTTCGAGGCGCAAAAGTGGGATGAGGCCTGCGCGCTGTGCGGCGCCACCGACAGTTTTCTGGACGAGGTGATCACCGACGACCAGGGCACACGTCTGCACGTGTGCTCCGATTCCGACTACTGCCAGGAGCGCCAGGCGGCTCAGGCTCAGGCGCTGCCCACCGCGGGCCAGGCACCGACATGACACGCCAGATCCGTCAAGCCCACGCCGACGACCTGCCGCAGGTGCTGGGCCTGTATGCGCAACCGGGTCTCGATGACGGGCAGGTGATGCCGCTGGCGCAAGCACGCGAGGTGTTTGCCGAGTTTGCTCGCTACCCGAATTACCGCCTGTTCGTGGTCTTCGACGACCAGCAGCCCGAGCGATTGATCGGCAGCTATGCCTTGCTGGTCATGCACAACCTGGCCCATCGGGGCACGCCTTCGGCGATCGTCGAGGACGTGGTCGTTGATGTGCAGTGCCGCAGCCAGGGCATCGGCCGCGAAATGATGGCGCACGCCATGGCGCAGGCCCGTGCGGCAGGTTGCTACAAGCTGGCCCTGTCGTCCAACGCCCGGCGCGAACGTGCCCACGCCTTCTACGAGTCCCTGGACTTCAAACGCCACGGCTACAGCTTTGTCATCGACATCAACACCCCATGATGCGCGACCTCACCCCCTCTCCCCTGCTGCGCGTGCAAGGCGTGGTCAAGCGCTACGGCAGCTTCACCGCCCTGCATGAGGCCTCCTTCGACCTGTGGCCCGGCGAGGTGCTGGCCGTGGTGGGCGAATCCGGATCGGGCAAGAGCACGCTGCTCAATGCCGTGGCGGCCCGGATACGGCCCGACGCGGGCAGCGTGCACTACCGGATGCGCGATGGCTCTGTGCAGGACATCCACACCATGAGCCAGGCGCAGCAGCGCCTGCTGGCGCGCACCGACTGGGGCTTCGTGCACCAGAGCGCAGCGGACGGCCTGCGCATGGACGTCTCGGCCGGCGCGAATGTGGGCGAACGCCTCATGGGCCTGGGCGAGCGGCACTACGGCCAGCTGCGTGCCACAGCCGAGGCCTGGCTGCAGCGTGTGGAGATTGACACCTCACGCGTCGACGACGCGCCCCGCACTTTCTCTGGCGGTATGCGCCAGCGGCTTCAGATCGCGCGCAACCTAGTCACCCAGCCTCGGCTGGTGTTCATGGACGAGCCGACTTCAGGCCTGGACGTTTCCGTGCAGGCCCGTCTGCTGGATCTGCTGCGCCAACTCACCCGCGAGCTGCAGCTGGCCGTGGTCATCGTCACTCACGACCTGGCGGTTGCGCGTCTGCTCGCCCATCGCATGGTGGTGATGCAGCGGGGCCATGTGGTCGAGACCGGTCTGACCGATCAGGTGCTGGACGACCCCCAGCATCCCTACACCCAATTGCTCGTTTCTTCGGTGCTCCAGCCATGAACCGCTCAACGCCCAGCGCGAACCCTCCTTCTTCCACCCCGATGCTGTCGCTGCGGGGTGTCTCCAAGCACTTCGTTTTGCACCATCAACAGGGCGCGGTGTTGCCGGTGTTCGACCAGATCGATCTGGACGTTCAGGCCGGCGAGTGCGTGGTGCTCGAGGGCCCGTCGGGCATGGGCAAAAGCACCCTGCTGAAACTGGTGTACGCCAACTACCGGCCCACCGCTGGTGACATCTGGGTGCAATCGCCCTCGGGCCCGCCCGTCAACCTGCGCGAAGCCAACCCGCGCGAGCTGGTCGACCTGCGCCGCCACACCATCGGCTACGTCAGTCAGTTCCTTCGGGTCATCCCGCGCGTCAGCGCCCTCGATGTGGTGGCCGAGCCGCTCACCGAGGACGTTCTGGGCGATGCCGAGGCCCTGGTACACGCCCGTGAGCAAGCCCGCGCGCAGGCCCGCCAATGGCTGACCCGTTTACGGATCCCCGAGCGCCTGTGGTCCTTGCCACCGGCCACGTTCTCGGGGGGCGAGCAGCAGCGCATCAACATCGCGCGCAGCCTCATCAAGCCCCGGCCCTTGCTGTTGCTGGACGAGCCCACCGCCTCGCTGGACCCGATCAATACCCAGACCGTGATCGAACTGATCCAGGAGGCCCGCGCGCGCGGTGCGGCTTTGCTGGGCATCTTCCACGACACGAAGGTAGCCGAGGCCGTGGCCACGCGCCGTGTGAGCGTGGCGACCTTCCGCCAGGCGGCGACGCCGCGGGCCCTGAGCCTTCAAGGAGAACTTGCATGAATGCGCCCCGAGACCTTCCCCCTGCCGCCGCCATGCACGGAGGCGACCTGAGCCTAGCCCATGCCCGCCTGGTGCTGGCGGATGAAGTGGTGACCGGCTCGCTGCATGCACAAGGCGGTCGCATCACCGCGATCGACAGCGGCGCCCGGGTGCCTGCGGGGGCCCAGGATCTGCAAGGCGACTTCCTGCTGCCGGGGTTGGTGGAAATTCACACTGACAACTTCGAGCGCCACCTCATGCCGCGGCCCAAGGTGCAGTGGGCCGAGTTGCCGGCGCTGCTGGCCCACGATGCCGAGATCGCCGCAGCCGGCATCACCACGGTCCTCGATGCCCTGGGGGTGGGCGAGGCCGATACCGACAGCCTGCGGGGCACCGCCTGGGACAAGGTCGTCGAGACCCTGGACCACTGCACGCGCCAGGCCCTGCTTCGCGCGGATCACCTGCTGCATATCCGTTGCGAACTGCCTGCGCCCAACACGATCTCGCTGTTCGAACCGTTCCTGGACCATCCGCTGGTCCGCCTGATCTCGCTGATGGACCACACCCCCGGCCAGCGGCAGTGGGAAAACATCGAGCACGCCCGGATTTACTACATCGGCAAGAAGGGCTGGAGCGAAGACAAATTCCAGGCCAAGGTGGCCGAAGCCGCCGAGATGCAGGAGCGCTTTGCGCGTCCGCACCGCCAGCACTTCGTCGACTACGCACGCGAGCGCGGCATCGCCCTCGCCAGCCATGACGACACCACCCTGGATCATGTGCAGCAGGCCCATGCCGAGTGTGTGAACGTCTGCGAGTTCCCCACGACGGAACTGGCGGCCCGCGCCGCGCGCGAACGCGGCATGGCCACCGTGATGGGGGGGCCCAATGTGGTGCGCGGTGGCTCGCACTCGGGCAATGTGGCCGCGGCGCACCTGGCGAGCCTGGGCTTGCTCGACATCCTGTCCAGCGACTATGTCCCCGGCAGCCTGCTGACCGCGGCCTGGCGTCTGGTGGACGACGGCCACATGTCGCTGCCCCAAGCCGTCGCCACCATCAGCCGGCACCCGGCGCGTTCTGTGGGCTTGGAAGACCGGGGCGAACTGGCCGTGGGCCTGCGCGCCGACCTGGTGCAGGTCCGGGTGGTGGAAGTGGCGGACGGTCAGCACCATGCGGTGGTGCGCGCCGTGTGGCGCGACGGCCGTCGCGTGATCTGACGAGACACCCGCCATGAATTCGCGCTGGACGCATGTGGCGTCCCACAACGTCGAGCCTGCCCCCGCTCTCACACTGGCCCCGACGATCGATCCAACCGCTGTGGTGCAGGACTGCCACTTCGGTCGCTACACCGAAGTCGGTGCCCAGGTGCACATGAGCGAGTCCACGCTGGACGACTACAGCTACCTCTGTCGTGGGTGTGAACTCATCGGAACCGATATCGGCAAGTTCGCCAACATTGCGGCGTTGGTGCGTATCAACCCGGGCTTTCATCCGATGGACCGGCCCAGCCAGCACCATTTCACGTACCGCCTCTCGCGCTACGGCCTGGCTGACGAAGACGACGCTGCCTTTTTCGGTTGGCGACAGCGCCAGCGGGTCCAAATCGGCCACGACACCTGGATCGGCCACGGCGTGGTGATCATGCCGGGCGTGCGCATCGGCAACGGCGCTGTCGTCGGCAGCAATTCGGTGGTCACCCGCGATGTCCCGGGCTACGCCATCGTGGCCGGGGCGCCCGCGCGGGTCCTGCGCATGCGCTTTGCGCGGGACATTGCCCAGGCCCTGGAGGCCACGGCCTGGTGGGATTGGGACCATGAGACGCTGGCGGCTCGCCTGCCGGATTTCTCGGATCTGAGGCGCTTTCTGCACCTCTATGCCCCCGCCACAAAACTGCCCTAAAAGCGTCAAAACACTGTCACACGCGGTCAGGATACTGAAAGCTGTACAGATAACTTGCCGGACGTGTCGCCATGACCCCTGCCCTTCGCATTCAGCATCTCAGCAAGCGCTTTGCCGGTGGCAAGCTGGCTCTCGACGACATCCAGCTGGAAGTTCGCCCAGGCGAAATGGTGGCCCTCATCGGCGCCTCAGGCTCCGGCAAGTCCACCTTGCTGCGGCATGTGGCGGGCTTGATGGCCGGCAACGCCACTCCGGGCTCTCTTGTTGAAGTAGGTGGCCGCTGCGTTCAGCGCGACGGACGTGTGCAGCGGGATGTTCGCCGCATCCGATCTGACATTGGATTCGTTTTCCAGCAGTTCAACCTGGTCGGCCGTCTGCCGGTGCTGGTGAATGTGCTGGTGGGCCGGCTGCACGCCATGCCCTGGTGGCGCAGTTGCCTGCGCTGGTTCAACGCGCAGGAACGCACCCTGGCGCTCGAAGCCCTGGCGCGCGTGGGCATCGCCGAGTGCCACGGTCAGCGCGCCTCCACGCTCTCAGGCGGCCAGCAGCAGCGCGCCGCAATCGCACGCACCCTGGTGCAGGGCGCCAAGGTGGTGCTTGCCGACGAGCCGATTGCCTCACTCGATCCGGAAGCCTCGCGCAAGGTCATGGAAATCCTGGCCCGCATCAATCGCGAGGACGGCTGCACGGTGGTGGTCTCCTTGCACCAGGTGGACATGGCCTTGCGTTACTGCCCGCGCGTGGTCGCCCTGCACCAAGGCCGGGTGGTCTACGACGGCCCGGCGCGTGAACTGACCCCTGCGCTGCTGCGCAGCCTGTACGGCATGCAGGCCGACGAGATTCTCAACGGTAGCAGTGCCTTGCATGACGCTCCTTCGCCAGCGCCCGCGCCTGCCGTGGTGGGCTGGCCCGCCCCGGTGGCGCAGGCCGCCTGAAGCTGCGCCCAGGTTTCATCCTTTCCTCTTCCACTTGACCTATCCCATGATCAAAAAAGCCCTCTCGTGCCTCGCACTGAGCCTAGGTCTGGCCTCCATGGCCCAGGCACAGGAAATCAATTTCGGCATCATCTCGACCGAATCCACCCAGAACCTGCGCGCCGACTGGCAGCCACTGCTCAATGACATGGCCAAGCAGACCGGCCTGAAGGTCAATGCCTTCTTCGCGTCGGACTACGCAGGCGTCATCGAGGGCATGCGTTTCAACAAGGTGCAGGTCGCCTGGTTCGGCAACAAGTCGGCCATGGAAGCGGTCGACCGCGCCAACGGCGAAGTCTTCGCGCAGATGGTCAACGCGGATGGCTCCCAGGGTTACTACTCGCACCTGATCGTGCATCGTGACAGCCCGATCCGCACCCTGGACGATGTGCTCAAAAACGGCAAGTCGATTTCCTTCAGCAACGGCGATCCGAACTCGACCTCCGGCTTCCTGGTGCCCGGTTTCTACGTGTTCGCCAAGAGCAAGATCGACCCCAAGACCCACTTTCGCGTGACCCGCAACGCCAACCACGAAGCCAACGCGCTGGCTGTGGCCAACAAGCAGGTGGATGTCGCCACCAACAACAGCGAAAACCTGGAGAAGTTCCAGGAGCGCCAGCCCGAGAAGTTCAAAGAGATCCGCGTCGTCTGGACCTCGCCCCTGATCCCCCTGGATCCGCTGGTCATGCACAAGGACCTGCCGCCGGCCACCAAAGAGAAGATCAAGAACTTTTTCTACAACTACGCCAAGACCGACGCCCGCGAAAAGGAAGTGGTCATGAAGATCTCCAAGCTCTCGGGCTTCAAGGCGTCCAGCAATGCACAGCTGATCCCCATCCGTGAGCTGGACCTGTTCAGCCAACGCAACCGCGTCGAATCCGACACCACGCTGTCCGCTGCCGACAAGACCGCGCGCCTGGCCGACATCGACCGCAAGCTGGCCGCACTGCGCTAAGCGTGCACCGACACGGCCCGCCCCCGCAAGGGCGGGCCGTGCCACATCTGGAGAATCTGTATGAGCATCACCACGACCCCACGAACCCCCATGGACTTGATGGAGGAAGCTGCCCGGACCCGGCGCGGGCTGACGTGGTACCTCGGGTGGGCTGCGGTGATCCTGATCCTGGCTGCTTCCTGGGAAGGCGCAGACATGCGCCCGCTCGACCTGCTGCGCGACTCGGGCAACATGGCCCGCTACGCCAGCGAGTTTTTCCCTCCGAATTTCGGCAACTGGCGCCTGTATGTGCAAGAGATGGTGGTCACGCTGCAGATCGCCGTCTGGGGAACGGCCCTGGCCGTTGTCACCGCCGTACCCTTGAGCCTGCTGGCCTCGGCCAACATCGTTCCCGGGTGGGTCTACCAGCCGGTGCGCCGCTTGCTCGATGCCTTCCGTGCCATCAACGAAATGGTCTTTGCCATGCTCTTCGTGGTGGCCGTGGGGCTGGGTCCGTTCGCTGGGGTGTTGGCCTTGTGGATTCACACCTCAGGGACGCTGGCCAAGCTGTTTTCCGAGGCAGTAGAGGCCATCGACCCCCAACCGGTCGAAGGCATTCGTTCGACCGGTGCGTCTGCGTTGCATGAAATCCTGTTTGGCGTCATTCCCCAGGTGATGCCACTGTGGATCTCCTTTGCCCTCTACCGCTTTGAGGCCAATGTGCGCTCGGCCTCGGTCGTGGGCATGGTGGGTGCCGGTGGCATCGGTGTCGTGCTGTGGGAAATCATCCGAGGGTTCCAGTACGCAGAAACTGCTGCCGTGATGATCATCATCATCGTCAGCGTCAGTGCGATCGACCTGATCTCGGCCCGTATTCGCAAGGTCATGATCTGAGGGAGCGGCTGGCTCCCCCCGGGGGGGGCATGCTGCGATAACCGATCGGTGGTCTTACGGGCCGGATGACGCGGCGGGCTCCACGATTTCGAATGCGAAACGGCCGCCCGCTTGAACCGTCACACGTACGGCGCGCACATCACTTGCGCCGGGAACGATCAAGCGGGTGATGTTGGCAAGCGGCTTCTTGTCCAGAGTGAACGGCTGGTCAATCCGAAAGCGGTGCGTGTCGCCATGAACGACCAGGACGGGCTTGCCCCACTGGCGCGCCAGCGGCAGCAAGGTCTCACCGATCACACGGCGAAAGCCCGATGACGAGGGAAAGTCCTCCCAAACGCTGCGGCTCTCGAACATATCGGCCTGCAGGGCCACCACCACCGCCTGCGCGTTGGCCCGGCGGGCCTGCTCGAAGGTGGACTCCAGCCAGGCCACGTTAGCGGCATCACGATCGAAGAATTCCCGCACGGCCGCAGGGTCACGAACCTCGAAATTGTTGTTGCTCCCGACGACATGCACCGTCGCGAACATCACCCCCAGGTGCTGCCAACGCTGGTTCTCCACGTAGCGTACGTGCGCAGGCTGCTGCCGGGACTGGTTCTCCACCGTAATCGGGCGCTGACCCAAGGAGCGCCCCTCGGTGAAAAAGCGCTGTCGCAGAGCGGCCAGGCGCTCCAGCGGGTCATGGGCGCCATTGTTGGCACGATGGCAATCGGTCCACTCGTTGTCGCCCGGGGTGTACACCACCGCGCCGGTGTAGCGCTGGAAATGGGCCCACTGGGCGGCGAACTCCTCGTCGCTGCACAACGTGGAACCCGACTTGATATCGCCCACATGGACCGAAAAAGCAGGCGCCAGTTGGTTAATGCGGTCGATCAGCGCCCGATAAGGCGCCTGCGACGCCGGGCCGTAGGGCAAGTCCCCCAAGGCGATGAACTGAAACCCCTGCGACCTCGCCAGGGTGGCGAGGCATAGGAGCGACAGGGCGAGGAAGACAGAGCGAATGCGCAGGAGAAAGGTCGGCACGTTGGCTTCCAGACAAATTAGAAATTCAAATCGAAGTCCGTGACTGTAGCTTGCCCATGGAAAAGACCCTGAGCCATACTCCTGAGTATCGGAGTGGCGCCAGTACGTCGTTTGACTTCGTCGCCGCCAGATACCTCCGCTTCAAACCCGGCGTTTGATCACTATTTCAATGACCGGCCAATAGGCTTCTAACGAATCCGTGCCAACGTATGAACCGACACGAACGAGACCAATTGCTGCAGTTCCTCGGGCCGCTGCTGCGAGCACGCGCCCACGAAAAGGACTTCGCCGCCGAGACCCTGATTCTGGGGCACTGTGCACGCCAGCCCGATGCGCTGTACCTGCTCGTTCAGCGCGCGATGGCGCTGGAGTCCGCATTGCAGGCGGCGCAAACCCGCATCGCGGATCTTCAGGGCTCCCTCCCGACCTCAGAGGCTTCGCAGGACAGCGACCGCGCTGCCCCCCAGGCTCGCCCAGCGTCAGGCGATCGCAGCGGTGCCTGGGGTCGTGGCCTTCTGGCTCAAACGAGTGTCCTGGGCGCCGGCGTGGGTCTGGGCGTCGCGGCGGGCGTCGTTGCAGGTGGGCTGCTGCTCGATACCGCCGAGGATTGGCTCGGCGGGGATCTCTAAATCGGCCCCTCTCACTTCCCTTTCAAGGGAAGCAAGATTTCATTGCGCCGGTTCCACGGCAGGGTGAACGGATCGTTGTAGCGCGCCAGCTGGGGCCGGTCTTCGTAAGCCAAGTTATTGCGACCCAGCCAGTCTTTGAGCAATTGGGTCTGTCGCTCGATGCTGGCGGCCGTGGTCAATCCACTGAAGCGCACCGCGGCCATGCGCTGCGCGGGCACCTCACGCAATTGCACGCTGGCGTCGATCGGCTTGGGCAAGTTCACCAAGGTCATGCCCTGGGGCATGACGAAATGCATGCGCCAATGCTGGTTTTGCGCTTCCATCTTCACGGGTGCGGTCATGGCGATTTTTTCGCTCTCGCCCTTGGCGTTCTGATTTTTTCCAAAGATGTACCCGGCGACGCGGCGAAACCCCTGGCTGCCTGCGATGTCAAAGTCGCCCTCGATCAGGGTCTCAGCGACCGTGAGTACGCCGTAATCGCGCACTTCAAACGGCGGCTCGTTTTTCACCAGGGTGTAAGGGGGTTCGCTGACAGATTGAGCCATGCTGGGTCCGATCAAAACCAAGGATGTGAAGACAAACCACCAGAGGGCTTTGCGAGTCATACGTGGGGGTGCTTTCTCAAAATAGCGCTCGAGGCGAAAACGTCGTACGAAGCGATGCGAGTTACACCCTGAATCAACGCGTCAACCCGCGTCGCGCTGCAAAGCTCAGTGCATCCACGCAGGCCACCATCAACAGCATCGCTCCCAGGATGGTGGCGGTCTTGTTCATGTGGAACAGGCCCATGTGGAAAGACAGCAACTGGCCCAAGCCCCCCGCACCCACCACGCCCAGCACGGCAGCGGCGCGGATGTTGTTTTCCCAGCGGTACAGCGTGTAGCTCATGAGCTGCGGCAGCACCTGCGGCAAGGTGGCGTAGGCGAACACGCGCAGGGGCCCCACACCCTGGGTGCGCAAGGCGTCGCCTGGCCCGGTGGGCACGTTCTCCATGGCCTCGGCAAACAAGCGCCCCAGCACGCCACTGGTGTGCAGGGCCAGCGCCAGGGTGCCGGCCATGGGCCCCAGGCCTGCGGAGATCAACAGCAACGCTGCCCACACCAACTCGGGGATGGCACGCAGCGCGTTCAGCAGCCAGCGCGTGGGGCTGCGCAGCCAGGCCGGGTCTTGGGTGCTCAAGCGGCTGGCGGGTACGGCCAGCGCCAGGCCCAGCAGGGCCGCCATGGCTGTGCCCAGCGCCGACATAGCCAAGGTTTCCCAGGCGGCCCAGGCCACCTTGTTCACAAACACCGGCGAGAAATCGGGCGGGAAAAACTCTGCCACAAAGCGGCCCATGCTGCGCGCCGCTTCCACAGACGCAAATGCCGCCCAATCCAAGTTGAGCGACACAAAGCTGGCCACCACCAGCACCAGCAGGGCAGCGGTGAACCAGCAGGCGCGGCAGCGCGCACCAAAAATCGGCGGTGGCAATTTGTAGGGCGGATTGGCCGCTTCGCGTGCAAAAGACGTCATGCCAGCACCTTTCGCAACCAGGCACTCATGCGATCGGCCAGCGCCACCAGCGCAATGAACACCAGCAGCAAAGTGGCCACCTCACCACCGTTGAACATCTTCATCGAGTTGTCCAGTTGCTGCCCCAGGCCGCCCGCGCCCACAAAGCCCAGCACCACCGAGGAGCGGATGGCGCATTCCCAGCGGTACACGGTGTAGGACGCGAGTTCAGCTGCATGACTGGGCAGCAGCGCGTACACAAAGGCCTGCAGCCGACCGCTGCCGTTGCGCATCAGGGTTTGGGTGGCGTGGGCTTCGCCACTTTCCAAGATCTCGGCGTACACCTTGCCCAGCATGCCGCCATAGGTCAGCGCAATGGCCAGCACGCCCGCTGTCGGCCCCAGGCCCACCACGCGCACAAACACCAGCGCCCAGATCAGCTCAGGGATGCTGCGCAGCACGATCAGCGTGGCGCGAACGCACCAGCGCAGCACGGCCGGCCCGCGGTCCATGCGGCCCGACAAGGCCGACAGCGACAACACCCGCGTCGCCAGCAAGCTCAAGGGCA
>JBEEIS010000058.1:0-25601 GCA_041169755.1 Pseudomonadota bacterium
GCAAATGAATCAGGGGGGTCTGCCACAGCTTGTAGGCCCCAGCGGCCGCTGCGGCGAACGAGGCCCAGGCCGCCGCCCGCGCGAGAACGTCCCCCTGCTTGGCGTCCTTCGGATCGGGCGGTTCACGACCATCGTCCACGCGCTCGGTGCCGACCTCGGTACCCGGTGGCTCGGCCTTGGGCTGTGTCCGACGCGACTTGCGGGACTCGTCGCGGGCTTCTTTAGCTTCTTTAGCTTCTTTAGCTTCTTTAGCTTCTTTGGCTTCTTTGCGGTCAGCCTCTTTTCGGGCCGCCTCCTCGGCGGCCTGGCGGGCTGCAGCTTCGCGATCAGCTTCCTTGGCTTCCTTGCGACCCGCTTCCTTGCGAGTAGCTTCCTCGCGGTCGGCCTTCTCCTGTTCGCGCTTCTTGCGGTCCCGCCGCGATCCCTTGGCCTCGTCGGCGAGGGCGGACATCGCATCGGCCTCGAACGCGATGCGTCCGGTGCGTGCAAATTCGGCCTGCGACGCGCAGGGACGCTCGCCCGTGGCGATCAGTCCGTCCGAGAATTCATGCAGGCAGGCGGAACACGCCACGCTGCGCAGGCCCAGGGCGTCGCAGGCCTCGCAGGGGTGGGGTGCGTTGTGCTCGGTGCAAAGCAGCGACGCGTTGCATTGCGTCTTGAGCCCCCCGAGTCGGGTCAACTCCGCAGCGTCGAGGCTGCGCAGCTCGGTCGTCATGCGCGGATCGTTCAGCTGTTGTCGCTATCGCCCCACTGCGCGTCGGTGCGAACCCACTGGTCCTGTCCGAACAGCGCGCGCTCGTATTTCTCCTCGAGAGCCCCTTGCAGGCTGGCGATGCTGATGCTCTTGCCCATTTGCCCGAGCAGCGCCTTGAAATCCACCGTCGTCAGGCCCTGGCCGCCCACGTCCTCGATCTCGGATCCGTTGGCCTCGGACAGTTGCTGCGCCACCGTCGAATAAGGCATGGCACAAAACAGCTTGATGCGACGCGCGTGCAATTTCTCCACGAGCCGCGGGATGTAGTCCTTGATGGCGCCGCGCTGCGCGCCGGCTTCCAGTTTCTCGTCGGAGAACAGAGCCACGACGCGCTTGGTGGTGCTCACGGGGCCAAACGGATGGTCCAGCGCGATGTCCAGGGCCACCAGGTTGTCCTCGTCGCCGGTCACGGTCAGGCTGTCCAGACGCTCGATCACCTTGTCGGTGTCGTCGGTGAGAAATTCGTACTGGTTGGCGTCGCTATACAGCCAACCCAGCGACTCGGTGTCTCCGGCCAGGGTGCGCGGCATGTAGACGATCTCGCCGTCCTTCGACGAAGCGCTCAGCCCCACCAGTCCGAAGCGCACTCGCCCAATATGACCCTGCAGCGGCTTGATCAATTCCTTGAGGTGCGTCTTGAGTTGATCGATACACGGACGCATGCTGGTACTGGTGTCGATCACCAGCACCAGATCGACCTGGGTAGGGGAAGCCATGGCTTAGTCCTTCGGGGCAGGAGGTGGAGCCGCAGGGACCGGCGCAGCGGCCGCGGCAGGTGGGGAAAGGGTCGCAGGCGCAGCGACGGGCGCAGAGACAGGGGCCGATGCGGGAGCTGCCGTCACCGGAGCGGGCGGCGGCAACGGCTCGCCCAGGAACCGGGCCAGCGCGCCGACATCGACGGGAACCTCGATCACGGCGGGGACCGTGCCGGCGACACCTTGTCCGAGGTGCAGCGTCTTCGAATATCGCGCGGCGGAGTCCGGGGCGTAATCGTCAAAACCCATGCCCAGCAGGGTCAGCGCGCGATTCGTCTTGTAGGTCGGGTGCAGGTCGACGCCCTCACTGGGGTGCTCGTGCCCGGTCACCATGTACTTGACGGGGAACCACTCCGGTTGCAGGCGACAAAAGGCCTCGAAATCCGTGAACCCGTACTGCGACCCGCTGGAGTAGCGGTCCGGAATCTTGCGCGGCGCGCGGTGGATGCGGGTCCAGGTGAAGTCCTTGAGACAGGAGTCGGCATTGAGCCAGTCCAGGTAGGCCGCTTCGTCGGCAGCCGCCTGCCCCTGAGGGTGCAGGTCCACCAAGGGGAAACCGCCGTGGGTGGCCATCAGACCTTCCGGGAACAGCAGCGCCCGGGGCAGCCCATGGGCCATGTCGATGAAGAAGCGCCCGATGCGCTGTCGCAGGCCGCTGGGGTCCTCGACGTTCAACTCGAACAGGAGTTCGGCCGGGTTCACGATCGAATGGAACACGCCCTGCGCGTCGTAGGAGAAGGCGATGTCGTGGTTGCCGGCGATCCAGGCCAGGCGCCCGGGATGACGCAGCCCCCATTCCAGCAGGAGGAAGACGCACTCGAGCGGGAAGCTGCCGCGATCAACCATGTCGCCCAGGAACAGAATCCGGCAGTCCGGCCGCAGGGTCTGCGCCTGATTCAACAGGGTGTGCAGGGCGAAGAAGTCACCATGCAGGTCCCCGATGAAGAACCATGCTTCGGGCGCGCCTGCCAGCTCGGGCGACAAGCGCGCCACGCGATGCTTCTGGCCAAAATGCAGCAGCGGAAAAGGGGCCTGCGCAGTGGGTGCACGCAGTCGCTGCTCGAGATCCTCGAGCAGGCGGGGCATGGTCTCTCGGATGCGAAGCAGCGCCTGGTCCGCGTGCTCGCCAGCGGGTGCCGGGGTCGGGTCCACCGTCACACCAGCCGAACGACCAGGGGCAGCTTCTCGATGCCCTTGGCTGAATTGCCCACTGCGATGCGCATGCCGTCACGCAGCACGGTGGTGGCCGTGAGCTTGTGGCCATCGAGCAGGGTCTCGTTGGGGGTGCCAGGCACAGGACTGACCGCCCACGCCCGGCCATCGACACGGTGGATCTTGAACTGCTCCGACTCCATGTACTGTGCGTCCGGACTCACCGGCTTGAGCATGTTGCGGCCCACCGCAGTCTCGATGCGCATCTTGAGCACCGGCTGGCCCGCGTGCAGCAGCTCGACACCGCCGGCGGTGGCCTCGGCCTTCGGTGCGGGTGCAGGTGCAGGTGCCGGCTTCGGTGCGGGCTTGGGCGCATGGGCGGGTCGAGGGGCTGGCGCAGGCGCCGGCGCGGGTGGCGCCGGTGCGTGTTTCGGTGTGGAAGGCGCCTCGCCCGCGGGACCGATGCCCAAGAGGGCGTTCTTGAGATCCTCCGCGCTGGGGCGCTTGGCCGCCTGCGGGTGAAGCGCCCGGTTGATCAGGTCTTCCAGGTAGGCCGGGTTATCGACCTTGTCGATCCCGCGCGGCAGCTTGAAGGGTTTGAAGTCACCGGCGTTGACCGCCTTGGCCAGCACGGCGTCGTCGCCACGCTTGCCCGCATAGGGATGGGAGCCCGCCAGCAGCTCGGACAGCATGATGGCGCAGGTGAAGACATCGGAGGCCTCCACCGGCACTTCCTGGCGCAGGTGCTCGGGCGACATGTAGCCCGAGGTCCCGATGTAGCCCATGCCTTGGCCGTGCCAGGGTGCGCGCCGGTCGGAGAAGATGGACCAATCCATGTCGATCACCTTCAGGCTGAAGGCGCCCGGCCGCAGGGGATTGGGAATGAGCAGCAGGTTGTCCGGCTTGAGATCGGTGTGGACGATCTTCTGTTTGTGCAGCGCGCCCATCGCCATCATCATCACCCGGGCGAAGGTGACCTGCTCGTCCCAGCGGTCCTGCGAACCGGCCTTCGCGAGTTCAGCCAGGTAATCGGTCAGGGGCTTGCCGCCTTCAATGAACTCGAAGACCTGATGGAAGGTGCGATTGGCGCGGCCCTCGGTGCCTTCGAAGAAGTCCAGGAAGCCATAGCAGTAGCCCCGCAGGCCATCGTGCGCATTGACTCGCCGTTTGAGCTCCTGCTGGTGCTCGACGAACCCCGTGTACCAGGGCAGCGTGATCGTGGGCGCGAAATAGCGCTTGAGGAAAACGGGCCGGCCGCGGGCCGTCGACTTGGCCTTCGCCGCGTGGGCGAAGGCGCCCTGACTGAGCACCGTCTCGACGACGTAGCTGTCCACCGCGGACTTGATCTTCTCGCCCGCCCCGAACTTGATCGGCATGGTGTCTCGCCCTGACGGGTCAGAGCGTGGGCACGGCCGCCGAGGCCGACACCGACTTGGCGAGCGCCTCCATCACCTTGCGGAAATTAGCGGTGTTGCTGGTGTAGTCCCGCAGTGCCTGCACCGGGTTGTCGCCCAACGCGCCCACCGGCTCCCATTCGAGGCCGGACATGGCGCTGAGCTCCGTGTAGCACGGCGCCTCCGGTGCGTACAGGATCACCTTGAGCTTGTTGGCGTTGCAGACCTGCATCAGGTCATTGACCGTGCCGGTGGCGCCGTCGGCTGCCTTGAAGCTGGGCTTGGAGCTGGCGTCGGTGAAGATCACGACCACACGGGCGGCGTCGTGGCGATGGCGCCAGCCCGTGGGCAGGGCCTCTGCGCCCTTGTCAGCGCTGGGCCACTGGGTCAGCGTGTACATGGCGTCGTACAGGGATTCGGGCTCGTCGCCGCCGCCCTTGGCTTCCAGGGCCGACAGTTGGGCCTTGACCGCGCCGATGTCGCCGGTGAAGGGGTTGTCCACCAACCAGAAGGAGCCATCGGCGTCACGGTCACGGTAGCCGACGACGCGGATACGCCAGTCCTTGATCTGGACGCCGCCATTGGCGTCGGGCGTGGCCAGGGTGTCGACAAAAGTCGCGATGTTCTGGGTGACGGCCTGGATGCATTCCTTCATGCTGCCGCTCGCGTCGAGCAGGAACACGATGTCGGGAATGCCTTTTTTCTTGTCAAGTGACTCTTGCATATCTGTTGCCCCCAGCTTGTTATCGATCTCCCCAGTATAGAAGAGGCCCCCATCGCGGGCGACCTATTTCAATCAGTGACAAAGGCAGGCACTCGGATTAGCCGAGGGGAAAGCCCCGCCATTTCCGTTGTCAGTTTGATTACCGCCATGCTAGGATGGGCCAGTCCATTCTTGAAATAGCGAACTGCAATGCACGAAAGTTCCAATCCTTCCAGCGTCCGCGCTCCGATGCCCCTGCTGCTTCGCCGGGCCACGCCCATGGTCAACCCGTCGGCCGTGCCCCAGGACCGCATCGTGTACGACCCCCTGAGCCAGATGTCCCGTGAGATCACCATCTACGGCAACTCCGAGCGCACCGGCTGCACCAAGGCCACGCACAGCACGCCGAAGGTGGGGAAGGATCCCGAGGGCGACTACGCCGCCGACGACTATTGACCCGCCCCCTCCCGAGACCTACCCAGCGAGCACCGGCATGAGCTTCATTGACACCGTTCCGATCGACAAAGACGCGGCTTTCGAATCGAACTGGACCACCTACATTGGCTGCGTTGTCGCCGCCTGCGCCGCAGACGGCCTGAGCGCCAGCGAGAAATCCGCCATTGCCGACTGGGCCGCCGCCCAGGGCGTGCCGGCCGGCGTGATCGACAAGGCCGTGGCCGCTGCGCGTGGCATGGACTTGGCGGCTGTGAGCAGCAACAAGTCCGCGGCCTTCTTCGGCCCCTACCTCGTGCGCGACGCGATCCGCATGTGCAAGATCGATGGCCTGGGCGACGCCGAAAAGGCTGCCATCACCCGCCTGGCACAGGCTGTGGGGGTGAACGCCGCGCAGCAGTCCGCCATTCAGGCCGTGGTCGACCAGCACGATGCTGCCCTCGCCGGCTGGAAGAAGCTCGTCGCCAGCTGAGCCCGCCTTGCGCAACACGGTCCTGGTCGTCACCAACCAGGAAGATCTCCACGCTTCGGCCGTCATCGCCCATCTCCACGAGATGGGCGTTCGCGTTTTTCGCCTCAACACCGAGAACCTGCTGACCGGCCACACCCTCTCCCTGAGCCAGACCGCGCAGGGCGACACGTTGCAACTGCATGACCACGTTGCCGACCGGCGCCTGGAAGGTGCCGACATTGGCGTCGTGTACTTCCGGCGCCCGGCGCCTCCTGAGGTACCGGCCCACTGGGAGGGTCACCGCGAGTCCGCCGACGTCGTCGCCGCCGAGTCGCGCTGGTTCCTGCGCTGGCTCTATGCCTACCTCGGCGACGTGCCCTGGTTCACCGCGGACCCGCTCACCCTGGATCGTGCGGCCTGCAAGCCCTCGCAGATCCGGCTGGCCCGGCGACTGGGCATGCAGGTGCCCGACACCTACTACGGCAACGGCGCAGACACCATTGCAGCCATGGCGGCCCAGGGCCCCCTGGTGGTCAAGGCGATCAAGGAGACCGGCTTCGCGGCCGACCAGGTCTTTCACGCGTTCTACACCGCACGAGTGACGGCGGCAGACGTGGCGCAGTCCCGCGAATCGCTGGCCGGGACGGTCAACTTCCTGCAGCGGCATGTCGACAAGCGCCACGAGCTGCGCGTCACCTGGGTCGACGGCCAGTACTTCGCGGCGCGCATCCACTCGCAGACCGGACCGGAGGCCGCGCGCATCGACTGGCGCAAGGTCGACTGGCAGGCGCTGGACTACTCGCTGGAGACGCTGCCCGAGGACCTGCAGCGTCAGATGGCCGCCTACTGCGCCGCGATGAACATCGGCTACGGCGCCTTCGACTTCATCGTCACGCCCGAAGGCGAGCATGTCTTCCTCGAGTGCAATGCCAACGGGCAGTGGCTGTGGATCGACGAGAAGACCAACGCGGGTATCGCACCGGCGATCGCGGCGGCCCTGCGCCGGCGCCTGGGTTGAGACCATGAACGCGCCCGCCTGTCCGCGAGGTCACCAGGTCGCCGTCGTCCCGCGCGAGGGGTCCTTGGACGAACTGGTCCGGGCCTATCGGGACGCACCCGAGACCTTTCGCCGCCAGTTCGGTCGGCCAGTCGACGATCTGGACACGGTGCTCGAGATCGCCCAGGCGGCGCGGGCTGCCGGATTTTCCAGCTATTTCGACGTGCGACTGCTCGCAGACGATCGGGTGATCGGTCACCTGCGCGCCGATTGGTCGCTGCACGAAGAGGGCCTGGTCTGCCTGCATGGCGGCTCTCCCCTGGACGACCCCCACAGCCCGGGGCACCGGCGTCGCAGTCATGACCGAGCGCGCCGCGAGGCCTGGGACTTGATGGTGCGCGCCGCCCTGGCCACGCCAGGCGTGGCACGCGTGGGCACCGCCACCTCGGCGTCCAACCGTGCCGCGCAAGCGTTCATCGCCGCCAGCGGCTTTCGCCGCATCCGCATGCTGCACCTGCCGGAGGGTCGCGAGCCCCAGGTCCACTACCGGCTGGTGCGTGACTGGCTGCCGCAGGCCGAGGCCCAAGCGATCGACGCGACGCAAGGCCTGCAGGCATTCCGACCCCGGGCGTTTAAGGGGCCGTCGCACCCCATGGCCACCCCGGACCTGAATGAGGCGGTGCCCACACCGGCAGGCTGGTATCGCCTGGGCGAGACAGACGCGACGCGGTGGATCGAGGCCTCCTCCCTCGCCTTCCTGCAGCACTTGGCCGATGCACCGCCGGCACAGGCCACGCGCGAAGATCTGGTGCAGACACTGTTCTTCGAGGCGGCCCATGGCACCCATTTCTTTGGCCACCCTGCACCCGACAGGGCCGACCCGGGGCAAGCCTTGATCGCGGTCAAACCCCTGCCTGGGCGGCCCGGATGGTGGGTAATGCGCGGCGGACCGCTGCAAGCCCCGCACGCCCCCGAGTCCCTGCAGCCCTGGCTGGATGCCTGCTTCGCCCGCGCCGCACTGCGCCGGGTAGAAGCGCAGGTCGCTGCGGACAACCCACTGGGTCTGGACTGGTGGCGCGGCTGCAGCCTGAGCGAGGAAGGCATCACCGAAATCGATCGCCAGGGCCGCGCCCTGGCCTATACCTTGGCCCGCGTGGCCGCCTGAGGAGTCCTGCATGTTCAAGAAGTTACTGATCTTCATCGAGACCTGGGGTCTGTTCTTCCTCGTCGCCCTCACCGCAGGTGCCTTCGGTCTGGCCGCGCGCGAGATCATGGAAGGCGACCCGACCCTCTCGGTGTGGGATGGCATGACGCAGGCCGCCCTGTCCGATGCCGAGAAAGCCACGGGCTGGGCCGGTCGCATGCACCTCTTGATCAATGCGACGCTCGCGTGGGCGGCGGTGCGGGTCTACATGGCGACGGCGGGCCTGAAGTGGGACCACTTCTCGGCCCGCTGGCTGATGCGTTCGCATGTGGTCATCGTGGCCGGACGCGACTCGGGCGAAGGCGCGGCGCAGACGGACAGCCCGGAGAAGACGGAGCTGGCCCTGGAACTGGCACTGGCCCTGGCGCCCACCGAGAGCGTGGTGCTGGCTCTGACCGGCATTGACGAAGGCCAGCGTGGCCGCCTGTGGCAAGCCGGCGTGCGCGTGGTGACCGACGACCTGCCCACCGCGCAGCTGCTGGAGGCCACGGGCGTGGCTCGCGCGCGCATGCTGATCGCGATGCGCGATGACTACGGGCAGAACATCGCCCTCACCCACGCGGCGGTCTCTCCTTCGACGGACAACCCGGGCCTGGAGGTCAAGTGTCTGATCGAGCCGCTGGCGGTGCGGCGCGAATTCAGGGTCGAGGACTACTTCGACGAACACGTGCGGCCGCAGATCCGCATCTTCACTGAGCCCGAGCTGGTGGCACGCCGTCTGGTGCAATCCTTCCCGCCGGATGCGCCGGTCGCCCAGTCGGACACCGAGGGCGTGCACGTGATGATCGTGGGCATGGGCTCGGTCGGCCAGTCCATCCTGGCCCACCTGGCCCGGCAGGGCCATTACCGCAGCGGCAAGAAGCCCAAGGTCACGGTGGTCGACCGCTCGGTGAGCGACCGCTGGCGCGAAGCCCGCCAGGCCTATCCCGCCCTGGAGCAGTGGCTGCAGGTGGAAAAGGAAGAAACCCGCTTCGAAGAAGTGGGCGAAAAGCAGGTGCGCAAATGGCTCACCGATGAACGCCCGGTGACAGTGGCCTACGTCTGCACCAAGGACGAAATCGCCAACCTGCGGATTGCGCGCCTGCTGCTGGACGGGATCAAGGCACAACAGCGCGAAGACCACCCCGTCAAGGCCAATGTGGTGGCCCTGGACCCTGCGGGCGGCTGCGTGCTGGCCGACTTCGCTGCCCACGGCGGGCACGAAGGGCGCTTTCACCTTTTCTCTCTCGTGCGCGGTGCCGAGGGATTCCTCTCGGAGATGGACGACGCGCGGGCGCGCCAATTCCATGAGGACTACTGCCGCAGCGACGACGAGCTGCTGCGGACCCAGCCCGGGCACCAGCGCGCCAAGGCCAATGTGCCCTGGGCGGCGCTGCCTGAAACGCTGCGCAACGCCAACCGCATGACGGCCGACCACTTCGACGTGAAGATGCGCGCGATCGGGTGCCGTGTCGTGCCCCGGGCCGAGGCCACACAGGCGCCCGTCACGCTCTCCGCGCAAGACATTGAGATGCTCTCGCTGATGGAGCACAACCGCTGGTGGGCCGACCGCGCGATGGACGGCTGGACGCTAGGCGCACGCGACGACTTCAACCGGCTTCACCCGAACATGGTCCCCTACGAGGACCTGGACGAGCCGGCCAAGCAGAAGGACCGCAACTTCGTGATGCACATGGTCAAGGTGCTGGAAAACGAAGGCCTGCTGGTGGTGCGCGACACCCACGCTTGAGACGCGCCCGCCGCACCCCTCGCCTGCGTCTGCCAGCTTGAAAGCTGTCATCAAGGCTTAACATTTGTGGTTGAATATGTAATCGATTACATGTTGAGACCCCAGTGAACATCCAGGAAGTGGCCCGCAAGATCGGAGTGTCTGTCGCCACCGTGTCGCGCGCATTCAACGCGCCGCAGCAGGTCAGCGCCACCACCCGAGAAAAGGTGCATCGCATGGCCAAGGCACTTGGCTATGTCCCCAATGCCAGTGCGCGCACCCTGCGCACCAGTCGCAGCCGGGTGCTGGGCGTGCTGATGCCGACGCTGACCAATCCCGTGTTCGCCGAATGCATGGAGGGCGTGGCCGAGGCTGCACACGCAGCTGGCTACGCCATCCTGCCCATGACCACCCACTACGATGCAGCACTTGAAACGCGCTGCGTCGCCCTGATGCAGGGGGCCAGTGTGGATGGCCTGCTGCTGGTGGTATCCAACCCCGACACCTCCCAGGCGCTGCGTCAGCTGCGGCGTGCCCGCACGCCCTACGTACTGCTTTACAACCGCCACCCCAGCCACCCCTGCGTCAGCGGCGACAACGAGACGGCTGTCGCCGAGGTGGTAGCACACCTCGTGTCCCTGGGCCATCGGCGCATGACCATGGTCAGCGGAAAACTGAACGCCTCTGATCGCGCGCAGCAGCGATACAAAGGCTTCCTACAAGGTTTGCAGCGCGCGCAGATCAAGGGGCCGTGCCTACTGGAAGTGCCCTTCATGGAATCGGCTATCGATACCGTCGTGACGCACCTGAAATACGACGACCGGCCGACCGCCCTCGTCTGTTCCAACGATCTGTTAGCCCTGCGCTGCCTGCGCGCGGCACAACTGGCGGGCCTACGCGTGCCGCAGGACATCAGCATCGTGGGCTTCGACGGCATTACCCTGGGCCTGGACACCATGCCGATGCTCACCACCATCGTGCAACCGAACAACGAAGCTGGCCACCTGGGCGTGCAGTGGCTGGTCAAGGCGATCGAGCGCCGCACGCGACCGACGCCACAAGAGAGTGTGATGCTGGCCCACCAGTTCCGGGCTGGCGAATCGTGCGGACGGGCCCCAACTGGCCGTCCTTCCCGGACCCGACCCCGGGCCCGACAACCGTGAACCAGGAGTACTGCATGTTCAAGCCTTTGAAAACCATTGCCAGAGCCGCGCTGCTGGCCGTGGGCTTTGCCGCCACGGCGGCCATGGCCCAGACCGCCATTTGCTACAACTGCCCGCCCGAGTGGGCCGACTGGGGCTCCCAGCTGCGCGCCATCAAGGCCAAGACCGGCATCACCGTGCCACCGGACAACAAAAACTCGGGCCAGTCGCTCGCCCAGCTCGTAGCCGAAAAGGCCAGTCCCGTGGCCGATGTCACTTACCTTGGGGTGACCTTTGGCATCCAGGCCCGCAAGGAAGGCGTAGTCGCCCCGTACAAGCCAGCTGCATGGAACGACATCCCGGCAGGCCTGAAGGATGCCGACGGCCACTGGGTCACCATCCACTCCGGCACGCTGGGGTTCATGGTCAACGTCGACGCCCTCAAGGGCAAGCCCGTGCCCAGGTCCTGGGCTGACCTGCTCAAGCCCGAGTACAAGGGCCTGGTCGGCTACCTGGATCCGGCTTCCGCATTCGTCGGTTATGTGGGCGCGGTGGCCGTCAACCAAGCACGCGGTGGCACGCTGGACAACTTTGGTCCCGGCATCGACTACTTCAAGGCCTTGATGAAGAACGAACCTATCGTTCCCAAGCAGACCTCTTACGCGCGCGTGCTCTCGGGCGAGATCGCCATCCTGCTCGATTACGACTTCAACGCCTACCGGGCCAAATATAAGGACAAGGCAAACGTCGAATTCGTGATTCCCGCCGAGGGCTCAGTCGTGGTGCCCTACGTCATGAGCCTGGTGAACAAGGGCCCCAACGCCGACAACGGTCGCAAGGTACTGGACTTCGTGCTGTCCGACGAAGGCCAGGCCATCTGGGCCAACGCCTACTTGCGCCCGGTGCGTTCCAGCGCCATTCCGAAAGACGTACAGGCCCGCTTCCTGCCGGCCAGCGAATATGCCCGTGCCCGCACTGTGGACTACGGCAAGATGGCCGAAGTGCAAAAAGCTTTCTCCGACCGCTACCTGAAGGAAGTTCGATAAGGTGAGTTCCGCCGCGCCCGTGACCGTCCGCTCGGGCGACGCTGGCGCAGCGAAGGTAAGGTGGCAGCTGGCCTGCATAGCGCCGGCTGTCGCCTTCTTCGCCGCGTTCTGGCTGCTGCCTATCGTGCGGCTGATCGCCCTGCCCGCCGAAAAAGGCTGGCAGAACTATTTCGTGGTTCTCACCGAGGCCAAGTACCTCACCAGCCTTCTGAGCACCCTGCTGCTATCGCTGGCAGTCACCGCACTCACGCTGGTGCTCGGAGCGGCGGTCGGTATCTTTCTGGCACGCACGCGCTTCACGGGCCGACGCGTGCTCATTTCGCTGCTCACACTGCCGCTGTCGTTTCCAGGCGTGATCATTGGCTTCTTCGTCATCCTGCTTGGCGGACGCCAAGGTGCCGTCGCCACCTTCGCTGACTCCATGGGCCTGGGTCGCTGGACCTTCGCCTACGGCCTGCTCGGGCTGTTCCTGGCCTACCTGTATTTTTCTCTGCCACGCGCCATCGCATCGTATGCAGCGGCGGCTGAAGCCATGGACCGCGCGCTCGAGGAAGCTGCACGCTCGCTGGGGGCCTCGCGCTGGCACATCATTCGTGACGTATGGCTCCCTGAACTCGCACCCACCACACTGGCCTGCGGCGCCATCGTGTTTGCCACCGCCATGGGCGCCTTTGGCACAGCCTTCACTTTGGCCAGCAAGTTCGAGGTGCTCCCCATCACGATCTACAACGAGTTCACCAACTACGCCAACTTCGCGCTGGCCGCTTCGCTATCCATCTCGCTGGGCCTCGTGACCTGGGCGGCGCTCGCGATCGCCAGGCGCCTGGGAGGCACGACCGCCTTGGGGGCCTGACCATGACCACGCAGTCCACCACACGCCGCGCCCCCGTCCTGCTCGCCCTTACCCTTTTGGTCGCAGTCTTCATGATCGGCCCGGTGCTGATGTCGGTCACGGCGGGTCTGATGCAAAACTACAGCACCGGCTGGCGCAGCGGCTTCACACTGCGCTGGATCGGCGAGGTCTGGGAGAACTACGGCTCCACCGTGTTGGCCTCCATCCTGATCGCCGCAGCGGCCGTCATCGGCAACGTCTTGATCGGCGTGCCCTGCGCCTACGCGCTGGCCCGCTCGCGCAGGCGCTGGACGGCCTGGTTCGAGGAGCTCATGACATTGCCCGTGGCTGTTCCCGGTCTGGCCACCGCGCTGGCCCTGATCCTGGCCTACGGACAGCTACGCAGCTTTCGACAGAGCTTCCTGTTCGTGCTGGTGGGCCACATGGTCTTCACCTTGCCCTTCATGGTACGTACGGTCGCGGCGGCGTTCCGTCGTCATGAGCTCGTCGCTCTCGAAGAGGCCGCCTCGACGCTGGGCGCTTCTTTCGCTCAGCGCTTCTTGGGCGTACTGGTGCCGGCTGTCTTCCCGGCCATCGTCAGCGGAGCGCTCATGGTCTTCACGCTGTCCATCGGCGAGTTCAACCTCACCTGGATGCTCCACACCCCGCTCACCCGAACCCTGCCCGTGGGCCTGGCCGACAGCTACGCGTCGATGCGTATCGAGATCGGCTCGGCTTACACCCTGGTGTTCCTGGTCGTGGTCCTGCCCCTGCTGTGGCTGCTGCAACTGGCCGCGTCAATCACCGAGAAGCGTTATGGAACTTGAACGCACCCCTATCACCATCCGCCAGTGCGCGAAGACCTATCCCGACGGCACGCTCGGCCTGCGGCCGAGCGACCTGGATATCGAGCCCGGAGAGGTGCTAGCCTTGCTGGGCCCCTCAGGCTGCGGCAAGACCACCTTGCTGCGCATCATCGCCGGCCTGGAAAGACCTGATCCTGGGGCACGCATCCTGTTTGGCCATGACGATGTCACCCATGTTCCCGTCGAACAACGGGGCATCGGCATGGTCTTTCAGCACTACGCGCTATTTCCGCAAATGAACGTGCAAGCCAATATCGGCTATGGCCTGCGCATACGCGGCACACCCGAAGCGCAGGTGCGCCGTAGCGTGGGCGAGCTAATCGAGCTCGTGCGCTTGACGGGCCTGGAGCACAAGCGCCCTGCCGAACTATCGGGGGGCCAGCGCCAGCGCGTCGCCCTGGCCCGCGCTATCGCAGTGCGCCCCCGCGTGCTGCTGTTGGACGAGCCCTTGACCGCGCTGGACGCCAAACTCAAGGAATCGCTGCGAGACGAGCTCGCCGAGTTGTTGCGGCGGCTGCATATCACCGCCATCCATGTCACGCACGACCAGCACGAGGCCATGTCGATCGCCGACCGCATGGCAGTGATGCAGTCCGGACAGGTGATTCAAATTGGCACCGCCGAAGACCTGTATCGCGCACCACGCCATCCCTTCGTGGCGAGTTTCCTGGGTCGAGTCAACGCAATCCGCCTTGCGCAGGGCGACAGCGGCAGCCGAGGCGTCCTACTGGGCGGGCTGTGGTTGCCCTTTATCGGCGACGAGGCGCAAGACCATGTACTGCTGCGCCCCGAAGATATCCAGGTCGCACCAGCGCCCGACGGTGCTGTGCGCGTGAGCCACCGCGTGTTCCTGGGCGATCGCACCCACCTGCGCGTGAGCACTCCCGAGGCCGGGGAGCTGTTGGTCGACGCAGCACGTGACTGCCCCTTGCGTGTGGGCGACGGCGTATCGCTGTCCATCGACCCGCGCACCCTCATCGCTTGTGGAGCCCTGCAATGAGCACCTTTCTCTATCAGATCACCGACCTGCATATTCGCGAACCCGGACGCAAGGCCTATGGCCGCCTGGAAACCGCGCCTTATCTCAAGCTCGCCGTCGAGACCATTGCGCGCTGCCCGCAGCCGCCCACCGCGGTCGTCCTCACTGGCGACCTCACCGACTTCGGGCGCCCCGCTGAATACGAGCACCTGCGCGCGTTGCTCGAAGGTCTCACCTGCCCGTATTTCTTGCTGGCAGGTAACCACGATGAGGCCGATACCCTGCGCGCGGCCTTCCCCGAGCACACCTACCTGGGCACCGTGGGGGCCTTGCAGTATTCGGTGCCGGTGGGTGACCTGCAGCTGATCGCACTGGACACCACGGTGCGCGGTCAAAGCCATGGTGCGCTCGACGCGCGGCGTCTGGACTGGCTGGCGAGCGAGCTGGATCGGGTATCGCACCGTCCGGTGGTCATCGCCATGCACCACCCGCCCTTCACCACCTTGATTGGCCACATGGACAAGATCGGGCTGCAAGAGGGCCGGGAAGAGCTGGCACGCCTCGTCTCGCAGCATCCCAACGTCGAGCGCGTAATCTGCGGGCATCTGCATCGAGCCATCGATGTGCGTTTTGGCGGCACCATCGCGTCCACCTCGCCCGCGCCCGCCCACCAGGTTGTTCTCGACCTGGATCCGCAAGCGGTATCGCAATGGAATTTGGAGCCGGGCGGGTTTCGCGTTCACGCCTGGACGGCAGCGACCGGCCTGGTCACGCACACCCTGGCGGTCGGCGAGTTCGAAGGGCCCTACCCCTTCCACATGGACGGGGTCCTGATCGACTGAGGCCAGGTCGGATCGGCCCGCGTCATTTGGCCGCGGCTTCGATCGCCTTCTTCAGGTCGCGGTACTCCTCGCAGGAGAAGCGGCAGATCTTGTCCAGCGCCGCGAGGTGCTCGCGTGCCTTGTCCAACTGCTTCATCTCCACGTAGGCGATGCCGATGTATTCGTGCGCGCCCTTGTGCCGAGGATCGAGCTTGAGCGCCTGCTGGTACGCCGCCAGGGATTCGTCGTATTTCTTCTGGTGCCGCAGGCTGTAACCCAAAAGGTTATGCCCGTCCGCGCTGCCCGGATTGGCCTGGACATAGGCGGCGAGCGCCGGCGTGGCCGCGGCCCAGTCCTTGCGAGACACCAGTTCTCGGGCGCGGGTCAGCCCGCTGTCGGCGGGGGTGGACGAGGGACTGGTGTCCGCAGCCCCGGCCGGAAACACGCAGGCGGCGGCGAGAAGGAAGGACAGAACGATCTGGGTCATGGAGGCTCCTTGAGAGACGCCGAGCTTAGCCCTTATCAGACTGCCTGGGGTAAATCCTGACTGGTCAGTCACCTTTGCTGCTGTTTAATGAGCGGTTCCAATTTCAAGGCCGCAGCCGGCGCGCATTTCGCCGGTGTGCGGCCTTGCCCACGCAAGGAGACAACATGGTCCAGTCCACCCGCCGCACCTTGATCAAGGGCGCCGCCGCCGCCGTCGGCACGATGTCCATCGCCCCCAGCCTGTTGGCGCAGTCTGGCCCGGTCCGCATTGGCTACACCATGTCCCGCACCGGCCCCTGGACCGGCGGCGCCCAGGTGAGCCAGGAACCCAACTACCTCCTGTGGGCCGAGCAACAGAACGCCGCGGGCGGTCTGAACGTCAAGGGCACCAAGCGGATGATCGAGCTGATTAGCTCCGATGACCGCAGCGACACCGAAACCGTGGTGCGCACCTACGAAAAGCTCATGGGCAGTGACAAGGTCGATCTGGTCCTGCCGCCCTGGGGCAGCAACGCCAACTTCGCGGTTGCGCCCCTGGCCAATCGCTTTGGCTATCCCTTCCTCGCGCCCACGGCCCTGAGCCGCCGCCTGGTGGAAATGAAGCTGCCCTATTTCTTCCTGCTGCTGCAGCAGCCCAAGCCCATGTGCGAGGCGCTGGTGGAAATGCTCAAGGCCAACGGCGCCAAGAGCCTGGCCGTCATCTACGTGGACGACCTGTTCGGCCTGGAAAACTACGCCGCGCTCAAGGTAGCCCTGCAAGGCAGCGGCATCAGCCTGATCGAGGACAAGAGCTACCCGGGCGGCGTCAAGGACCTCTCTCCGGTGCTGCGCTCCATCAAGGACAAGAACCCCGACGCCTTCGTCGGCTTCACCTACCCGCCCGACACCATCCTGGCCAGCCGCCAGGCCAAGGAAATCGGCTTCAACCCCAAGTTCTTCTACGCCTCGGTGGGCACCGCCTTCCAGCTGTATCGCAACGTCATGACCCCTGCCGGCGCCGAAGGCGTGCTGGGCATGGGTTCCTGGAACGCCAAGACCAGCCCGGGTGCCAAGGCCTACTTCGATGCGCACGTGAAGAAGTTCGGCGCCGCCAAGGAACCCGATCGCTGGGCCAGCGGCGCCACCTGGGCCGGCCTGGAGATCCTGACCAATGCCGTGAAGCAAGTGGGCCTGGACCGCAAGGCGATCCGCGACTACGTGGCGGCCACCACGCACAAGACCATCATCGGCGACATCAAGTTCACCGGCAGCGAGAACACCGCCACCCCGGGCACCGTGAGCCAGTGGCAAAACGGTGAGTTCGAAGTGGTGTGGCCGCCCAAGCTGGCCACCGCCAAGCTGGTTCCGAACAAGCCGGCCTGGAGGTGAGTCTCGGCGCCTGGATTGAACTGCTCGCCTCCGGCCTGATCACCGGCGGCATTTATGCGCTGGTGGCGCTCGGCCTGAATCTGCAATACGGGCTGATGCGGATTCTGAACATCGCCCACGGCGAGTTCCTGATGGTGGGCGCCTACCTGACCTGGATGGCGACCACCTCGCTGGGCCTGCACCCGCTGCTGATGGTGCCGGTGTCCTTCGTGGCGCTGGGCGTGCTGGGCGTGGCGGTGCACTGGCTCTGTTTCAGGCGCCTCACGGCCACCTCCCCCAACCTGGACATCTTCGAGGCGCGCGGCCTGATGGTGGCTTTCGGCCTGATGTTCCTGGTGCAGAACTTCGCCTCCTGGATGTGGGGCGGCGACCTGCGTGGGTACGACTTTGCCACCGATCCCGTGAAGGTCGGCGGCACGCAGTTCGCAGGCAACAAGCTGCTGGTGTTCGCGCTGGCACTGGCAATCAGCGCCGGCCTGATCCTGCTGCTGCGACGCACCCTCCTGGGCAAGGGCGTGCGCGCCCTGATGCAATCGCCCACCGGCGCGCAGCTTGTGGGCATCAACACCCGCGCCCTGCACCCGATGATGTTCGGTATCGGTCTGGGCCTGTCTGGCGTGGCCGGCAGCCTGCTGTCCATGGCCTACACCATCTCGCCCGCGATGGGCGAGCCCTACACCGTCACCGCCCTCATCGTGATCACGCTGGGCGGCTTTGGCAGCATGGGCGGCGCGCTGGCCGGTGGTCTGCTTCTGGGCGTGGTGGAAGCCGTGGGCATGCATTTCACCAATCCTTCGCTCAAGGCGCTGCTCTCGTACGTCGTCTTCATCGGCGTGCTGCTGCTGCGGCCCGAAGGTCTGTTCACTCGCAAGGCACGCAAGGCATGAACGCACGGCAACTTCTGGTGCGCGACCTGCTGGTCCTGTTCGGTCTCACCGGCTGGGCCCTGGCCTTGCCGGCCTATGGCAGCGACTTCGCGGTCTCCATGGCCCTCACTTGCCTGATGTACGTGGCCCTGTCCTCGAGCTGGGCGATGTTCTGCGGAACCACCCGCTACCTCTCGTTGGCCACCTCGGCCTTCTTCGGCATCGGCGCCTATTCGAGCGCGCTGATGCTGGACACCCTGCCCTGGGCCCAGGCCGTGGCCCTTGGCGCGACGCTGTCGGCGGGCGTGGCCCTGGTGATGGGCGCGGCGGTGCTGCACCTGCGCGGCACCTACTTCGCGGTGCTCACCTTCGGCATGACCGAGTTGATTCGCCACGCCATCACCTATTTCGAGAAAAGCGTGACGGGCACCGTGGGCCGCGTGCTGTCGGTGGTGCCCGAACGCGACACCGTCTACCTGACCGTGCTGGCCCTGGCCTTTGGCGCAGTGGCGGTGTCCATCGTCGTGCGGCGCACGCGCTTTGGCCTGGCGCTCTCGGGCATCGGCGCCGACGAACAGCGCGCGCAGACCCTGGGCGTGAACACGCGCTGGGTCAAGCTCGCCGGCTTCATGCTGACCGCGGCCTTTGCCGGTGCGGTGGGCGCGGCCATGTCGGTGCGCTGGACCTACATCGATCCGCACACCGTCTTCAACCCCTTCATCGGTTTCCAGACCGTGCTGATCGCCCTGATTGGCGGTGCGCTCACGCTCTGGGGTCCGCTGATCGCGGCCATCGTGTTCAGCCTGCTGGCTGAGACCCTTCGCCTGCAGGCGCCGCAGATCTACATGATGTCGCTGGGCTTGCTCCTGATCCTGTCGGTGCTGTACCTGCCCGGTGGCCTGGCCTCGCTGCGCTGGGAGACCTTCAAAGGCTGGTGGACCGACACCCGCGACTGGGCCAAAGAGCGCCGCTATGAATGGAGCGGTGACAAGGCGCGCGACAAGCAGCGCGCACGGGAGCGACGCCTTGTCGGATAACCCCTCTGTGCCCCTGCTCGAAGCCCATGAAGTCACCGTACGCTTTGGCGGCCTGGTGGCCGTTGACGCGGTGAGCGCGCAGTTCCGCCCGGGCGAGCTGGTGGGCATCATCGGCCCCAACGGCGCCGGCAAGACCACCTTCTTCAACGCCATCTCGGGCGTGACCGAGCCCACCTCGGGCCGTCTGGTCGTCAGGGGCCGCAACCTCACTGGGCGCGGCCCGCACCGCTTCGCCGCGCACGGCCTGGCGCGCACCTTCCAGACGCCGCGTGTGTTCCCGGACATGCCGGTGCAGTCCAACATCGAGTTCGGCCTGAAGTTCGCGGGCAAGCGCCCACGCAAATATTGGCTCTGGGGCGATGAGAAAGACGTGCCCTGGGCGCTGCGCGATGCCGCGGGCATCCTGCGCCTGATCGGTCTGTCCGATCAGGCCGCCCTGCCCGCCGGCGCCATCACCCCTTCGCAGCAGCGCCTGCTGGAGATCGGCATGGCCCTGGCCACCCGTCCGCGCCTGCTGCTGCTCGACGAAGTGGCCGCAGGCCTGACCGAAGCCGAGATCGAGGACATGGCCCGCCTGATCCGCCGCCTACGCGACGAGCTGGACCTCACCGTGATCTGGATCGAACATGCGGTCACCACCTTGCTGCGGCATGTGGAGCGCGTGATCGTGCTGCACCAGGGCCGCAAGATCGCCGACGCCACGCCCGCCGAAGTGGTGCGCGACCCCGAGGTGATCGAGGCCTACCTGGGCGACGAGATGTCCGAGAGCGCGGAGGTGTCGTCATGATGTGGTGGCGCGAGCGCCCCTTCGAACTGGGCGCCCAGGGCCGCCAGGCCGAATTGAAGATCCGCGGCCTGGCTGCGGGCTACGGCCCCTTCCTGGTCCTGCGTGACCTGGCCCTTGACGTGCGCCCCGGCCTGACCGTGGTGCTCGGCCCCAACGGCGCGGGCAAGACCACGCTGCTGCGGGCGCTGACCGGCCTGATCCCGCGCCGGGGTGAAGTGCTGCTCGATGGCGAAGAACTGGCCGAGAAGCCGCACGAGATCGTGCGCGAAGGCATTGCCATGGTGGCCGAGGGCCGACAGCTCTTTGCGCAGATGACCGTGCGCGAGAACCTCGAGCTGGGGGGCTGGCTGGTAGCACGCGCCGAGCGTGAGCGCCGCATCGAGCAGGTCATGGCCGACTTTCCCAAGTTGCGCGAACGCGAGCGGCAGCTGGCCGGCACCATGAGCGGCGGCGAGCAGCAGATGGTGGCCGTGGCCCGCGCCATGATGGCCGCGCCGCGCCTCCTGCTGCTGGACGAACCGTCGCTGGGCCTGGCCCCGCGCATGGTCGACGAGCTGCTGGCGATTGCCCGGCGCATCGCCGACAGTGGCACCACGGTGCTGATGGTCGAACAGAACGTCAAGAAAGCGCTGGCCGTGGCCGACCGCGCCTACGTGCTCGAGCGCGGCGCCATCGTCGCCAGCGGGCCCGCCAAATTGCTGCAGCGGTCCACCGTGATCCGCGAGGCCTACCTGGGCGCGCAGTCCAGCGAGACCACCACCGCGGCACGCGCCGTGCACGACGCGGTCAAGCAGCGCGCCAGCGCCTGACCCCCTAACGTTTTCTCATTCTTCAAGGAGCCTTCCATGTCCGACATGTCCATGTTGATCAACGGCCTGAAAGTCACCGCTGAAAAAGGCGCGACCTTCGAGCGTCGCAACCCGCTGGACGGCACTGTGGCCACCCGTGCGCCCGCCGCGTCCGCGGCCGACGCGGTGATGGCCGTCGAGGCCGCTGCCGAAGCCTTCAAGACCTGGAGCGAGACCGGCCCGAGCGAGCGCCGCGCCCTGCTGCTCAAGGCCGCCGACAAGCTCGAGGCCAAGACGCCGGAGTTCATCCAGGCCGTGCCGGCCGAGACCGGCGCCACCGCCATGTGGGCGGGCTTCAACGTGATGCTGGCCGCCGGCATGATCCGCGAGGCCGCAGCCCTGACCACGCAGGTTTCGGGTGAAGTCATTCCTTCCGACGTGCCCGGCTCGTTGGCCATGGGCATCCGACAGCCCGCCGGCGTGGTGCTGGGTATCGCGCCCTGGAATGCGCCCATCATCCTGGGCACGCGCGCCATCGCCACGCCCCTGGCCTGCGGCAACACCGTGATCCTCAAGGGCTCGGAGAACTGCCCCCGCACCCACCAATTGATCATCGAAGCCTTCCAGGAAGCGGGCTTCCCGCCCGGCGTGGTGAACTACATCACCAACGCCCCGGCCGATGCCGGCGCGGTGGTGGAAGCCATGGTGTCGCATCCGGCGGTGCGTCGCGTGAACTTCACCGGCTCCACCCGCGTGGGCCGCATCATCGCGCAGGCCTGCGCGCGATATCTCAAGCCGGCGGTGCTGGAACTGGGCGGCAAGGCGCCCCTGGTGATCCTGGACGATGCCGACATCGACGACGCCGTCAACGGCGCCGCCTTTGGCAGCTTCGCCAACAGCGGGCAGATCTGCATGTCCACCGAGCGCATCATCGTGGACCAGAAGATCGCCGACGCCTTCGTGAAGAAATTCGGCGACAAGGCCAAGTCCCTGCCCCTGGGCGATCCGCGCAAGCCCGAGCCTGTGGTCCTGGGTAGCGTGATCGGCATGGCCACGGTCGAACACTGCAACGCCTTGATCGACGACGCCCTGTCCAAGGGTGCCAAGCTGGTGTGCGGCGGCAAGGCCGACAACACCCTGATGCCCGCCACGGTGCTGGATCATGTGACCCCTGCGATGCGCATCTACCATGAGGAGACCTTCGGCCCCCTCAAGTGCGTGGTGCGCGTGAAGAACGTGGATGAAGCCATCGCCTGCGCCAACGACAACGAGTACGGCCTGTCGGCGGCCGTCTTCGGCAAGGACATCGCGCGCGCCTTCAACGTGGCCCGCAAGATCGACTCGGGCATCTGCCACGTCAACGGCCCCACGGTGCACGACGAAGCCCAGATGCCGTTCGGCGGCGTCAAGGGCAGTGGCCTGGGCCGCTTCGGTGGCAAGGCCGGCATTGCCGAATTCACCGAGCTGCGCTGGGTGACGGTGCAGACGACACCGCGTCACTACCCGTTCTGACCTCCGTGCCGGGTCGGGCGGCCCGGCACGTACCTGATCGGGAAAGCCCGGATGGTGCAGCCGGCTGCGGCTGGCTCCAATGGGCAGGACTGGCCCCTGACAGGGGCCACCCACCCGTGACAAGCAAGAGAGTACCGCCCATGTCCATCAACCGACGTCACGCCGTCCTGGCCCTCACCGCCACGGCCCTGGCCCCCTGTAGCTTCGCGCAGGCCGGCCCCTTCCCCTCGCGCCCGGTGCGCATCGTCCCCTTCGGCACCGCCGGCGGCCCGATCGACGCGCTCGCCCGCGCCTACGGTGACAAGCTGCAGCAACGCTGGAACCAGTCCATCGTGGTGGATGCCAAGCCCGGCGCCAGCGGCATCATCGCGGCGGACCATGTGGCCAAAGCCGCACCCGACGGCTACACGGTCATGATGACCCTGCCCCTCACCCACGTGAACAACGCCATCCTGCAGGCCAAGCTGCCCTACGACCCGGTGGCCGATTTCACCCCGCTGTCCATGGTGGCCACCGGTGGCCCCATGCTGGTCGCCCGTGCCAACGCCCCCTTCAACACGCTGCGCGAGTTCGTCGACTTCGCCAAGCGCTCGCCCAAGCCGCTCAATTACGGCACCTGGGGCAACGGCTCCACCGCCCACCTGTTTGGCGAACTGCTCAAACGTCAGACCGGTGCAGCACTCAATCACGTGGCCTACAAGGCCGAGGCCGCCGCACACACCGACCTGTTTGGCGATCTGCTCGATTTCGCCTGGGCCAATCCAGCCAGCGCCCGCAACCACAGCCAGTCGGGTCGCATGAAGATCCTGGGCATCGCCGGCTCGCGCCGGGTATCGGTGCTGCCTCAGGTTCCCACCTTCGCCGAGCAGGGCTTCCAGGGCTTCGATATCGACAGCTGGATCGGCTTTTACGCACCGGCCAAACTACCGGCCGATATCCAGGCGCAGTGGGTCAACGCCCTGCGCGAGGTCACCGCGCAACCCGACATCCAGGCACGCCTGACTGCTTTCGGCTTTGAGCCCCTGGGCAATACGCCGGCGCAGTTCATGGAGGTCTACAAGGCCGATTTCCCCCGGGTCGCCGCCCTGATCAAGGCCGCTGGCGTCTCTGCGCCCTGAGCCATGGACACGTCCGCGTCCAAGACGCCAGCGGTTGCCGCCGACACAGGCACGGCCTATGGCCGACCCCGACCGACCCACCGCGCCGAACTGACCGAGGTCGGTCCGGGCACACCCATGGGCGAACTCCTGCGTCGCTACTGGCACCCGATCGGCCTCACCGCCGACGCGAATGCCACCCCGCGCCAGGTGCGTGTGCTGGGTGAAGATCTGATCCTCTTTCGTGACGGGTCAGGCCAGCCCGGGCTGCTGTACCCGCACTGCGCTCACCGCGGCACCTCGCTCTATTACGGCAAGGTCGAACAAAAAGGCATCCGCTGCTGCTACCACGGGTGGCTGTTCGCACCGCAAGGCCAATGCCTGGAGCAGCCTTGCGAGCCTGAAGGCGGACGCGCCCGCGACAGCGCGCGCCAGCCCTGGTATCCCCTGGAAGAACGCTATGGCCTGGTCTGGGCCTACCTGGGCCCTCCCGAACGCAAGCCGGTGCTGCCTCGCTACGAATGTCTGGAGCAGCTCGGGCCGGGTGAGACGCTGGAAGCCGACGACCGCAGCATCGGCGGCGGCGGACCGCAGATCATCGACTGCAACTGGCTGCAGCACTATGAGAACCTGGTGGACCCCTACCATGTGGTCATTCTTCACAGCAGCTTCAGTGGCACCCAGTTCGTCGAGCAGATGGCTGTCATGCCGCAGGTGACCTGGGACACGCAGGCGCACAGCGTGCGGACGCTCTCTGTGCGCAAGCTTCCCGACGGCAAGACGTTTCGTCGCATCAGCGAAGCCGGCCTGCCCACCTTGCGTGTCATTCCGAACCCGCGCGTGGGCAGCTACGGCATGGTCGAATCACTGGGCTGGATCCTGCCGATCGACGACCACCATTTCCGCATCTACGTGGTGGGTCGCGTCAAGGAAAAAGGCGAGTTACACAAGATGCGCTCGCGCCTGGGCGGCAAGCTGTGGGAAGAACTCACCGAGGAAGAACACCAGCGCTTTCCTGGCGATTACGAGGCCATGACCAGCCAGGGCAAGATCGCCCACCATTCGGAGGAACATCTGGCCACCACCGACCGCGGCATCGTGATGCTGCGGCGGCTCTTGCAAAAGCAGCTGGAGGTGGTGGCGCAGGGGGGCGATCCGGCCGGCGTCTTCTTCGATCCGGCCACGCCCCCGGTGCATTTCACGGCGGGCAACTTCATGGAGGATTGACGGCCCCGCCAGGCTCCTACAATTGGCGCCGCCGTAACCATTTTCGTGAGCGACGATGTTTAACGCCCACCCTGCCTTGAAACGCGCTCTGCGTGGCGCCCTCGCCTTACTCCTGGTCGCATTCGCGGCAGCCGCAGCCGCCCAACCCGCCACCGGCTCGGTGCACCGGGACTTGATCGCCCTGGGCTCGGGCAGCAGCGTGGCGCTGCCCGAAGGCAGCTGGGAAGTCACCCGAAGCGGTTCGTACAACAGCCTGAGCAACATCCCCTGGCAGATCCTCACTCTGAAGAACCAGGCGCAGGATGCGGCCATCCCCTACCTGGTGGTCCGAAGCAGCGCCACCTCGAATCGCTGGGGCAACACCGCATGCCAAAACGCACGCTCATCGCATTTCATGCTCAACGAGCACGGTACGCGGTCCAGCGAAATCATGAACAAGTGTTCGCGATTCCTCGCCACCGGCGATGTCAAGGCGTGGATCGAGAACCTGGCGCAAAGTCCTGACCCGGGCACACGCATCTGGTGGCAGGAGGCCGCTCCGGGGATGCAGGACCTGCGCGAGCGTCCCGGGGTCTCCGTGATCCTGGCGGAATTGCGGGTTCAGGTGTTCAACCAGCGCGCGATCCAGGTCGAAGCCGTGCTCTATCCGCCACGCGGCGTGCGCGCGCCGGAATTTCGCCAGCGCTTCCTGGACGGCAGGCCCGACCCCGAGCACGACATCCTGGCCAATTGGGCTTCGATCTACATCGAGTCCATGCAGAAGACCTACTTCGACAAGAAGCCCCAGGCGGTCATGCCCGTGGCCTACACGCCCAATCTTCAGCGCCGAGCGGGCGCCACCATGGTGGCCAGTGCGCCCCCGGCGGCGGGCCAGGCGGCCCCTGCCAGTCCCGTCGTGGTGGCCGCTGCCCCCACGCCAGCAACTGCGCCAGCCCCGGTCCTGATCAACCCGCCGGCTCCCTCGGTCGTCGCTGCGGCCCCTGCACCGGCCCCTGCGGCAGCCCCTGCAGCAACGCCAGCGCCTGACACCCGTGCCGAACGCCAGCGCCTGGAGGCCGAGCGCCGCGCCCTGGAACAGGAGCGCCAGCAAGTGGCGCAGCAACTGGACGCCATGCGTCAGATGCTCGCCCGCCTGCAACAGGAAAACGCGGCAGCCACCGCTGCGGCCGCCCGTGC
>JBEEIS010000059.1:0-6041 GCA_041169755.1 Pseudomonadota bacterium
CCACGCAGTCGCCTTCGCGCAGAAGCGAAGCGCTCATGACCTGCAGGTGCCCGTCGCTGCAGGCGGCGGTGTGCACGCCCAGGCGGAAGAACTTGTGCTGCGCGTCCTGGGCCACGATGCCGGAGTTGCCCACGCCGTAGAACTCGATGCGCCGGCCGCTGTGCCAGGCGTCGGCCAGTGCCTGGCTGGCGCGCTCGATGGCCTGGCCGGAGGCCTCGTTGCGGTATTTCAGCAAGGCGGCGACCGTGTTGTCGACCACCTTGACCAGCACCTGCCCGGGCGGGTCGTCGGCGTCCACGCTGCGGTGGATGAAGGGCACGCCCTCGTTGAGGCTGCCGGCCAGTTTCAGCTTGAAGTCCGACAGGCCGTCGTAGCCGATGCTGCGGCAAAAGCGCACCACGGTGGGTTTGCTCACGCTGGCGCGCGCAGCCAGCTGTGTCACCGGCAGGCGCGCGAAGCTGCGCGGGTCGGCCAGCACGAGACGACCCACGCGTTGTTCGGCGGGCGCCAGCGAAGGCAGGCAGGCCTGGATGCGATCGAGCATCAGCGTTCCTCGCTCCAGCAGTGTCCGTCGCGCGCGATCATGGCGCTGGAAGCGCTGGGCCCCCAGGTGCCGGCGGCGTAGGTCCGCAGGCCGCTTTCATGTCCCTGCCAGTGATGCAGCAGGGGTTCGACCCAGCGCCAGGCGGCCTCCTGTTCGTCGCTGCGAACGAAGAGGTTCAGGCGCCCGTCGATCACGTCCAGCAACAGGCGCTCATAGGCGCCCACCCGCTCGGCCCCGAAGCGCTTGTCGAAGTCCAGATCCAGTTGTACGGGCGCGAGGCTGTGCGCCGCGTTGCGGGCGGCATGGCGATTGTCCTGGCCTTGCGCCATGAGGTGCAGGGCCAGCCCGTCGCGCGGCTGCAGGTGAATCACGAGGCGGTTGGCCGCGCCCACGGGTGCATCGAAGATGGCGTGCGGCGCCGGTCGGAAGTTGACCACGATGTGCGCGTCGCGCGCGGCCAGGCGCTTGCCGGTGCGGATGTAGAACGGCACGCCAGCCCAGCGCCAGTTGGCGATCTCCGCACGCAAGGCCACGAAGGTCTCGGTGGTGCTGTCCGCCGCGACACCGGGCTCTTCCCGGTAGCCGGGCACGGTCTCGTCGCCCACCCGGCCCGCGCCGTACTGGCCGCGGATCACATGCTGCGCCAGCGTCTGGGGCGTCCAGGGCTGCATAGAACGCAGCACCTTGAGTTTCTCGTCGCGAATGGCGTCGGCATGGGCGTTGATCGGCGGCTCCATGGCCAGTGCGCAGAGCAGCTGCAGCGCGTGGTTCTGAACCATGTCGCGCAGCGCGCCAGTGCTGTCGTAGAAAGCGCCGCGCCGCTCCACCCCGAGTTCCTCGGCGATGGTGATCTGGATGTGGTCGATATGCTCGCGTCGCCACAGCGGCTCGAACAAGGCGTTGCCAAAACGCAGCGCGAACAGGTTCTGCACCGAGGGCTTGCCCAGGTAGTGGTCGATGCGAAACACCTGCTGCTCGGGTAGGGCACGCCGTACCGCCTCGTTGATGGCGCGGTTGGACGCGAGGTCATGCCCCAGCGGCTTTTCCAGCACGAGGCGCGTGCGCTCGGTGTTCAGGCCCGCCGCCGCCAGCTGTTCGCACACCACGGTGAACAGGCCCGGCGCGGTGGCCAGGTACATGACCACCGTGTCGGCCTGCCGTTGCGTCAGGACCTGGGCCAGGTGCGCGTAGTCGGCGGGCTGCGACAGGTCCATGCGGACATAGGCCAGCATCGCGGCGAAGTGATCGAATTCCTCGGCGCTGGGCCGCTTGGCCAGGTCCACCTGGTCGAAGCGGGCCCGGATGAACGCTCGGTACTGCGCGTCGCTCAGCGTGTCGCGCGCAACGCCGATGATGCGCCCGCCGGCCGGCAGGCTGCCGTGACGAAAGGCCTGGAACAAGGCGGGCAACAGCTTGCGCCAGGCCAGGTCACCGGTGCCGCCGAAGAGGACAAGGTCGAAGCTCATGAGACCGGTCGTGGGATGGACGGGACGATGGAAGGAAGACCTGAATGTAACTTGATTTCATCTCAGCGGGCTGTCCAGTGGCGTAGCCATGAGAGACAAACTGCATCCGATGAGTAACCAAATTACGCCCCATGGGTCATAATCGACCGCATGAATCCTCTTGAGGCACTCAAGCAGTTCACCACCGTGGTGGCCGACACCGGCGACTTCCACCAGCTGGCGCAGTTCCGGCCACAGGACGCCACCACCAATCCCTCCCTCATCTTGAAGGCGGTGCAAAAGCCCGAGTACGCGCCCCTGCTGCAGCAGACCGTGGCGCGTTTTCGCGAGCAAGCGCTGGACGAAGTCATGGACCGCCTGCTCGTGCGCTTTGGCGTCGAGATCCTGCGCCATGTGCCGGGCCGCGTCTCCACCGAGGTCGATGCCCGCCTGAGCTTCGACACCGCGGCCACCGTGGCGCGCGCGCAGCGCCTGATCGCCCTGTACCAGGCCGAAGGTGTGCCGCGCGAGCGGGTGCTGGTCAAGATCGCGTCCACCTGGGAGGGCATCCAGGCGGCCGCCCGCCTGGAGCAGGACGGCATCCGCACCAACCTCACGCTGCTGTTTTCCTTTGCCCAGGCCGTGGCCTGCGGGCAGGCCCAGGTCCAACTGATCTCGCCCTTCGTCGGCCGCATCTACGACTGGTACAAGAAATCCGCTGGCACCCAGTGGGACGAGACGGCGCAGGCCGGCGCCAACGACCCTGGCGTGCGCTCGGTGCGCCAGATCTACCAGTACTACAAGCGCCATGGCATCGACACCGAGGTGATGGGCGCGAGTTTTCGCAACGTGGGCCAGGTGCTTGCGCTGGCCGGCTGCGACCTGCTCACCATCAGCCCCGAGCTGCTGGCGCAGTTGCAGGAAGGCCAGCAGACCGTCGTGCGTGCGCTGGATCCTGCGCAGGCCCGCACGCTGGACCTGCCCGAGGTGCGCTACGACGAAGCCACCTTCCGCTTCGCCCTCAACGAAGACGCCATGGCCACCGAGAAGCTGGCCGAGGGCATCCGCGCCTTCGTCACCGACGCGCTCAAGCTCGAGCAGTTGATGCAGGCGGTCTGAGATGGCGGCCGCCTCCGCATCTTTCGTACGCTGCGATGAAGCGGCGGCCTGGCCCGTGCTGCGGGCTCACTACGACAGCGCCTTTCGGGGCTTTGACCTGCGCCGCGCCTTCCAGGAAGACGCGGGCCGCTTTGCGGACTTCAGCCAGCGCGCGCCGCACATCTTTGCCGACCTGTCCAAGAACCTGATCGATCGCCGCGCGCAGTCCCTGCTGCTGGACCTGGCCCGCCAGTGCGGCCTGACCGCCTGGCGCGACGCCATGTTCAATGGCGACCCGGTCAACACCACCGAAGACCGTGCGGCGCTGCACTACCTGCTGCGGTACCCGGCCTCGGGCGCGCGCTGGGAACCCGCCGGTCTCAAGGGGCTGATCGCCCAGCGCGCCGAGGTGCAGGCCACGCTGCAGGCCATGCTGGCCTATGCCGAGCAGGTTCGCGCGGACACCGCGCTCACCGACATCGTGCATATCGGCATCGGCGGCTCGGACCTGGGCCCGCAGATGGCGGTGCGCGCGCTGGCGCCCTTCACCGACACCGGTCGACGCCTGCATTTCGTCTCGAATGTCGATGGCCACGAACTCGAAGGGGTGCTGCGCGATCTGGATCCGGCGCACACGCTGTTCCTGATCGCCTCCAAGACCTTCACCACGCTGGAGACCATGACCAACGCGCGCTCGGCGCGCGCCTGGTTCGAGGTCCGCGGCGGCACCGACGTCGCGCGGCACTTTGCCGCCCTCACCACGAACGTGGCGGCGGCGCGCGAGTTCGGCATCACCACCACCTTCGGTTTCTGGGACTGGGTGGGCGGGCGCTATTCGCTGTGGTCGGCCATCGGGCTACCCATCGCCATCGCGGTGGGCGCCCACCACTTTCGCAACCTGCTGGGGGGCGCGCATGCGATGGACGCGCACTTTGCCACCGCGCCCCTGGAGTCCAACCTGCCGCTGCGCCTGGCGCTGCTCGATGTCTGGTACCGCGACTTCCACGGCTTTGCCACCCGCTGCATCACCGCGTACCACAGTGGTCTGGCGCGCCTGCCCGCGCACCTGCAACAGCTCGAGATGGAGAGCAATGGCAAGCGCGTGGACCGCGCGGGCCGCACCCTGCCCCTGGCCACCGCGCCGGTGCTGTGGGGCGAACCGGGTACCAATGGCCAGCACGCCTATTTCCAGATGATCCACCAGGGCAGCGACATCGTGCCGGTGGAGTTCATCGCGGTGCGCGAGGCCTCGCATCACCTGCCGGGTCACCAGGCGCAGTTGCTGGCCAACGTGCTGGCGCAGGGCCAGGCCCTGATGCTGGGGCGGCCCGATGCGGGGGGGCACCGCCACTTCCCGGGCAACCGCCCGAGCACCCTGCTGCTGCTCGATCGTCTCGACCCGGCCAGTCTGGGTTCGCTGGTGGCCTTGCAGGAGCACCGCGTGTTCTGCAGCGGCGCGCTCTGGGGCATCAACAGTTTCGACCAGTGGGGTGTGGAGCTGGGCAAGGTGCTGGCGCAGGACATCGGCCAGCGTCTGGCCAGTGGGGCGTTGCTCGGGCTCGATGCGTCCACCGCCGGCCTGCTCAAGATCGTGCGCGGCGACGCTTGACGGCAGCCGGCGGCGCGCAAGAAAAAAGGCCGGGGTGACCCGGCCTTTTTCATGTGTGCGTGCAGCGTGCACGGCGACCCCCGGACGGCGCGCGAGGCGCCTACCGGGGTCAGGGGCTTACATGCCCATGTCGCCCATGCCACCCATGCCGCCCATGCCACCCATACCGCCAGGCATGCCGCCAGCAGCTTCTTCCTTGGGGGCCTCGGCCACCATGCACTCGGTGGTCAGCATCAGCGACGCGACGGACGCGGCGTTTTGCAGCGCGGTGCGGGTGACCTTGGTGGGATCCAGGATGCCCATCTCGATCATGTCGCCGTAGGTGTCATTGGCGGCGTTGAAGCCGTAGTTGCCCTTGCCGGCCAGCACGGCGTTCACGACGACGGAGGCTTCGCCACCGGCGTTGTAGACGATCTCGCGCAGGGGAGCCTCGATGGCCTTGAGCACCAGCTTGATGCCGGCGTCCTGGTCGGCGTTGTCACCCTTGATGGCGCCAGCGGCCTGCTTGGCACGCAGCAGGGCCACGCCACCACCGGCGACGATGCCTTCTTCCACCGCAGCGCGGGTGGCGTGCAGGGCGTCTTCCACGCGGGCTTTCTTTTCCTTCATCTCGACTTCGGTGGCCGCACCGACCTTGATGACAGCCACACCGCCGGCCAGCTTGGCCACGCGCTCTTGCAGCTTCTCGCGGTCGTAGTCGGAGGTGGCTTCCTCGATCTGCACACGCACTTGCTTGACGCGCGCTTCGATGTCACCTGCAGCGCCGTGGCCGTCGATGATGATGGTGTTTTCCTTGCCCACTTCGATGCGCTTGGCCCGGCCCAGGTCGGCCAGGGTCACCTTCTCGAGGGACATACCCACTTCTTCGGCGATGACCTTGCCGCCGGTCAGGATGGCGATGTCTTCCAGCATGGCCTTGCGACGGTCACCGAAGCCGGGGGCCTTGACAGCCACGACCTTCAGGATGCCGCGGATGGTGTTGACCACCAGGGTGGCCAGGGCTTCGCCCTCGACTTCTTCGGCGATGATCAGCAGCGGCTGGCTCGACTTGGCGACTTGCTCCAGCGTGGGCAGCAGGTCACGGATGTTGCTGATCTTCTTGTCGTAGAGCAGGACAAAGGGGTTGTCCAGGATCGCGGACTGCTTCTCGGGGTTGTTGATGAAGTAGGGCGACAGGTAGCCGCGGTCGAACTGCATGCCCTCGACGACGTCGAGTTCGTTCTGCAGGGACTTGCCGTCTTCCACGGTGATCACGCCTTCTTTGCCAACCTTGTCCATGGCGTCGGCAATGATCTTGCCGATGGACTCGTCGCTGTTGGCGGAGATGGAGCCGACCTGAGCGATC
>JBEEIS010000060.1:0-6276 GCA_041169755.1 Pseudomonadota bacterium
GCCGATGCCGCTCAAGCGGTGACAATAGGGGGATGAGCGACATCGTCTCCCCGAACCCGGGCGTCAGTGCCCCCGCCCCCAAAGTCGGCTTCGTGAGCCTGGGCTGTCCGAAGGCACTGACCGATTCCGAATTGATCCTCACCCAGCTGTCGGCCGAGGGCTATCAGACCTCCAAGACCTTCCAGGGTGCGGACCTGGTCATCGTCAACACCTGCGGCTTCATCGACGACGCCGTCAAGGAAAGTCTGGACACCATCGGCGAAGCCCTGGCCGAGAACGGACGCGTCATCGTCACCGGCTGCCTGGGCGCGCGCGAGGGCGACGATGGCGGCAACCTGGTGCGCAACATCCATCCCTCGGTGCTGGCGGTCACGGGCCCACACGCCACGCAGGAGGTGATGGACGCGGTGCATACCCACCTGCCCAAACCGCACGACCCTTTTCTCGATCTGGTGCCCCAGGCGGGCGGCTTCGCCGAAGCCGGCATCAAGCTCACGCCGCGCCACTACGCCTACCTGAAGATCAGCGAGGGCTGCAACCACCGCTGCACCTTCTGCATCATTCCCTCAATGCGCGGCGACCTGGTCAGCCGCCCCATCGGCGACGTGCTCAAGGAAGCGCGTGCGCTGTTCGAGGGCGGCGTGAAAGAGCTGCTCGTGATCAGCCAGGACACCTCGGCCTACGGGGTCGATGTCCAGTACCGCACCGGTTTTCATGACGGTCGTCCGGTGCGCACGCGCCTTTTAGAGTTGGCCCGTGCGCTGGGCGAACTGGCCGAGCCTTATGGCGCGTGGGTGCGTCTGCACTACGTGTATCCGTATCCTTCGGTGGACGAGGTCATCCCCCTCATGGCCGAGGGCCGGGTGCTGCCTTACCTGGACGTGCCGTTCCAGCACAGTCACCCCGACGTGCTGCGGCGGATGAAGCGGCCCGCCAGCGGTGAGCGCAATCTCGAGCGCATCGCGCGCTGGCGCGAGGCCTGCCCCGAGATCGTGATCCGCAGCACCTTCATCGCCGGCTTTCCGGGCGAGACCGAGGCTGAGTTCGAGCATCTGCTGGGGTTCATGCGCGAGGCGCGCATTGACCGCGCAGGCTGCTTCGCCTACAGCGACGTGAAGGGTGCGGCGGCCAACGAGTTGCCCGGCATGCTGCCCCAGGAGGTGCGTGAGGAGCGCCGCGCGCGCTTCATGGCGGTGGCTGAAGAAGTCTCGGCGGCCAAGCTGCAGGCGCGCATCGGCGCCACCATGCAGGTGCTGGTGGATTCGGCGCCGGCAATGGGCCGCAAGGGTGGAGTGGGGCGCTCCTACGCGGACGCGCCCGAGATCGACGGCGTGGTGCGCCTCTTGCCGCCGGAAAAAATCAGCAAGCAGCTCAAGGTGGGGGAGTTCACTCGCGCCCGCATCGTGGGGACCGAGGGCCACGACCTGGTGGCGCTGCCGGTCTGAGCCGGCGCTCTTTATTTCTCGCCCAAACAAAAAGCCGGCAATGCCGGCCTTATGATTGGTGCCCAGGAGAGGACTCGAACCTCCACGATGTTACTCGCTAGTACCTGAAACTAGTGCGTCTACCAATTCCGCCACCTGGGCATTTCAGGAAAAACACGATTGTATAGCAAAAACACAGCCGCTCCGGACAAGGGCCTGCTCGATGAAATCGAGGGCGTCATCCAGGGCCATCGCGACGGCCACGGCTTTGTCGTTCGCGACGACGGCGAAGGCGACATCTACCTGCCGCCCAATGAAATGCGAGCGGTCTTGCACAAGGACCGCGTCAAGGCGCGCATCGTGCGCCAGGACCGCCGGGGCCGTCCCGAGGGCCGCGTGCTCGAGATCATCGAGCGTCCCGCTCACCCGATCATCGGCCGCCTGCTGCACGAAAGCGGTGTCTGGCTCGTCGCCCCCGAGGACAAGCGCTACGGCCAGGACGTCCTGATTCCCAAAGGCCTGACCGGCACCGCCAAGCCGGGTCAGGTGGTGGTGGTCGAACTCACCGAACCGCCGAGCCTCTACGGCCAACCCGTGGGACGCGTCAAAGAAGTCCTGGGCGAAATCGACGACCCCGGCATGGAGATCGAGATCGCGGTGCGCAAGTACGGCGTGCCGCATGAGTTCTCCGACGCCTGCATCGCTTTGGCGCGCACGCTGCCCGACTCCGTACGCCCGCAGGACAAAAAGCACCGGGTCGACCTGACTGACGTGCCCCTGGTCACGATCGACGGCGAAGACGCGCGCGACTTCGACGACGGCGTCTACTGCGAACCTGCCAAGGTGGGCCGCGGCAAGGGCTGGCGCCTGCTGGTGGCCATTGCCGACGTGAGCCACTACGTGGACACCGGCAGCACCATCGACATCGACGCCTACGAGCGCGCCACCAGCGTGTACTTCCCGCGCCGCGTCATTCCGATGCTGCCCGAGAAGCTCTCCAACGGCCTGTGCTCGCTCAACCCGCAGGTGGATCGCCTGTGCATGGTCTGCGACATGCTGATCGCCGCCACTGGCGAGATCCACGCCTACCAGTTCTATCCGGCGGTGATGTGGAGCCACGCGCGCTTCACCTACACCGAGGTGGCGGCCATCCTGGCCAACACGCGGGGTCCCGAGGCGACCCGGCACAAGGACCGCGTCGGCGACCTGATCAACCTGCACGACGTCTACCGCGCGCTGCTCAAGGCGCGCAGCGTGCGCGGTGCGGTCGACTTCGAGACCACCGAGACTCAGATCGTCTGCGACGACAACGGCCGCATCGAGAAGATCGTGCCGCGCACACGCAACGACGCGCACCGCCTGATCGAAGAGGCCATGCTGGCGGCCAACGTCTGCAGCGCCGACTTCATCCAGGAGCACAAGCATCCAGGCTTGTTTCGCGTGCACGAGGGCCCCACGCCCGAAAAGAAGGAAATCCTGCGCGGCTACCTCAAGGCGATGGCGGTGGGCCTCACGATCAGCGAAGACCCGCTGCCCGCCGAGTTCCAGCGTATCGCCCAGGCCACCAAGGAGCGGCCCGACGCGCAGCAGATCCACACCATGCTGCTGCGGTCCATGCAGCAGGCCATCTACACCCCGATCAACAGCGGCCACTTCGGCCTGGCCTACGACGCCTATACCCACTTCACCAGCCCGATCCGTCGCTACCCCGATCTGTTGGTCCACCGGGTCATCAAGGCCATCCTGACCGACCGCCGCTACGAGCTGCCGGCTCTGCCCACGCCGGGCGAGGCCCACGAGAAGCTGGCCCGGCGCCTGGCCAGCCGCGCCGCCGCGCCCACCCACAAGCCCAGAAAGCCGGCGCCGCCGCCCTCGCGCGAGGTGCAGGCCTGGGAAGCCGCCGGCCTGCATTGCAGCGCCAACGAGCGCCGCGCCGACGAGGCCAGCCGCGACGTCGAGGCCTGGCTCAAGTGCAAGTACATGCGCGAGCACCTGGGTGAGGAATACGGCGGTGTGGTCACCGCGGCCACCAGCTTCGGCATCTTCGTCACGCTCGACGCCATGTACGTCGAGGGCCTGGTGCATATCACCGAGCTCGGTGGTGAGTACTTTAAGTTCGACGAAGCCCGACAGGAGCTGCGCGGCGAGCGCACCGGCATCCGCTACGCCATCGGCTCGCGGGTGCGGGTGCAGGTGAGCCGGGTCGATCTCGACGGCCGCAAGATCGACTTCCGTCTGGTGCGCGAGGGCGAGGAGCTTGCCGGTCGTGGCGCCCGTGACAAGGGCGGTGGCGGTGCATCGTCAGGCGCGCCGGCCAAGGCCTCGGCCGAGCGTGCCGGCCGCAAGACGGCGGCAGCGCCTGGCGAACACGAACGCTCCCCGATCCAGGCACTCAAGGCGTCGGTGAAGAAGGCCGCAGCCCAGTCCAAGGGGCTCAAGGGCCCCAAGGGCAAGCCCCGCAAAACCCGACGCTGAGGGCGCGCGCGGGCGGGTCCCGCGCCTGGGCCCCATGCGTCGGCCTGACCTCGGCCTCACGCCGGGCTCTTCAAGACACCCTTTGCGCCAGCACCGAGGCCGTCAGCGCCAGCCCCTCAGGCCAGGCGTCTGCACAGGCCCCATGGGCATGCACCGCGCTGCAGGCCGCCTCGAGCGCGGGCAGGCCCTGCGCCAGACGCGCAGCCACCAGGCCTGCCAGCACGTCGCCGGTGCCGGCTGTGGCCAGGCGGGCGTTGCCGGTGGGATTGATCCAGGGCACGGCCCCAGGCGCAGCGATCACGGTACCGGATCCCTTGAGGATCACCACCGCCCCCAGCCGCTCGGCCAAGCGTACGGCAGCGCCCAGGCGGTCGGATTGCACCTCTGAGGTCGTACACGCCAGCAGGCGCGCGGCCTCCAGCGGGTGTGGCGTCAGCACGGTCGTTGCGGGGGTGCGCGCGCACCGCGCTCGCACCAAAGCCTGCAGCGAGGTATCGGTGGCGATCGCGTTCAAGGCGTCGGCGTCCAGGACCAGGGAGGCGGCGCGGGTGATGAAACGGGGCAGAACCTGCCGCACCGCGTCCCCGCCGCCGCAGCCGCAAGCGGCATGCAGGCCCCGCGGGTCCAGGGTGTCGACCGCACGGAACATCAGCTCCGGCTGCTGCGGGTCCACCCCGAGGTTGGGTGTCTGCAGCAGGCCCACGAACACGCGGCCCGCGCCGCCATGCAGCGCCGCCCGCGCCGCGAGCAGGGCGGCACCGGTCATGCCTGGCGCGCCGCCCACCACCGCCACGTCGCCCCAGGTGCCCTTGTGCGAATCATGGGGGCGCAGGGGGCGCCTCGGTACCGGGGCCAGCCAGGCGGTGGGCGCGGCGGCAGCGAGCGCGTCGCCCGCGCCCAGGTCGTCCAGCCAGACCTCGCCCGCGGCGTCCCGACCCTGGGCGGTGTAGAGCCCCGGCTTGAGTGTGAGCAGGCTCAGGGTGTGCGTGGCCTGCACCGCAGGCCCCTGGCCGGTGTCGGCGTCCAGGCCCGAGGGCAGGTCGGCGGCCAGGACTGGCACGCCGCCCTGGGCCAGCTGCGCCATGTGCGTCTGCCACGCCAGGGCCTTTCCCTGCAGGGGTCTGCGCGCCCCGATGCCCAGGAGGGCATCGATCACGAGGTCGGCCTGGGGCGGGGGGCTGTCGGCGAAGGTGACGGGCGCGGCGCGCGCGCGGCTCAGGGCCTGGCTCGCATCCGCCGGCAGGCCCGGGTCATGCGCATCGCCCAGCCAGGTGACGACGACGTGGCAGTACGCGGTGGCGAGCCGGGCTGCGGCCTCCAGCCCGTCGCCGCCGTTGTTCCCGGGGCCGCAGGCCACCCAGACGGTGCGTGCATGCGGCGCCAGCGCCACGGCCAGGCGTGCCAGGGCCGCGCCGGCCCGCTGCATCAGCATGTTCGGGGGCAGGGCCGACGCTGCGGCGGCCTCGATCGTTCGGGTGGCGGTGGCGCCGTGCAGGGGCCGGGCCGAGCCGGGGGTGATGCGCTGCATGCGTTCAGCCCGACCGCAGTCCAGCAAGCGCCGCCGTGACCCGCAGGCGCTCCAGGGGGGTGGTCAGGTCGGGCGGCAGCGTCATCGGCGGGGTCCAGGGTGGGCGGGGGCTCAGCAAGACAGGGGGCGGGGAGGATGGGTGGGGCGCTCGCTCGCTGTGCTAAACTTGTCGGGTTTTGCGGCGCGGTCTCTGCACAGTGCGGGCCCGTGTGTTGCAAGACGCTACTCGCGAATCCGTCTCACCTAGGTGCCGCCGAGTCTCCGCCGTGCTTCATGCGCGGTGAGGGGCCGTCGGTTTCGGGGCGGATTTTAGACCTAACCTTAAGGAAACCTCATGTCCGTCTCCATGCGCGAAATGCTGGAAGCCGGTGTCCATTTCGGACACCAGACCCGCTTCTGGAACCCCAAGATGGCTCCGTTCATCTTCGGCCATCGCAACAAGATTCACATCATCAACCTGGAAAAGTCGCTGCCGATGTTCCAGGACGCGGCGAAGTTCGTGAAGCAGCTGTCCGCCAACCGCGGCACCATCCTGATGGTGGGCACCAAGCGCCAGGCTCGCGAGATCGTCGCCACCGAGGCCCGCCGCGCCGGCGTGCCCTTCGTCGACCAGCGCTGGCTGGGTGGCATGCTGACCAACTTCAAGACCGTCAAGACCTCCATCAAGCGTCTGAAGGACATGAAGGCCCAGCAGGAAGCCGGCCTGGACGCCATGAGCAAGAAAGAGCAGCTCATGTTCGCCCGCGAGATGGAAAAGCTCGAGAAGGACATCGGCGGCATCCAGGACATGAACACCCTGCCCGACGCCATCTTCGTGATCGACGTGGGCTTCCACAAGATCGCCGTGGC
>JBEEIS010000061.1:0-4195 GCA_041169755.1 Pseudomonadota bacterium
CGCAGGGCGTAGCCGTCCATCGAGCTGTTGTCCTGAGGCGGCACCTGAAGCGCGGAGACCAGATCCTGGGCCAGCACCCGGCCGTCGGCCTCGAAGGTGGATAGCCGCTCGGCACGACCCAGCGGGATCGCCCGACCCAGCAGGTCGGCCAGCGCGTCGTCCAGGGCGCGCAGCGGAGGACGGGCTGCATTCATGCGTAGCGCTCGGCGAGGTAGGTGAAGCGGTCACCCTGGTCGACCAGCCACTGGGCCACCGCATCGTGGTTGTTGATATCCAGCAGCGGGCGCTGGGTGGGCTGGGGCAGGCGACTCGCATCATCGGTGGCGATGGCCACCACGAAATCATCGTTCATGTAGCGGGCGGGCTGGCCGGCATCCGCGCGCCACACCTCGACCTTCAGCAAGTCGCTTTGCTTGAAGCCCTCGACCAGCACCCAGTCCACCCCGGGCTGCAACTGGGCGATCAGCTGGTGTACGGTGAGCGCGGTCTCTTGCTCGAACTCGCGCATCAGGGCCAAGCGGCGATTCGAGGCGGCCACCACCTCGTAGGCGCCGGCCTCGCGGTGGCGCCAGGTGTCCTTGCCCGGATGGTCGATGTCAAACTTGTGGTGGGCATGCTTGACCACCGACACGCGCAGCCCACGCAGCTTGAGCGCGCCGATGACACCCTCGACCAGGGTCGTCTTGCCCGAGCCGGAGTAGCCGGCGAAGCACACGACATGCATGGTCCGCCCTCAGTCGCAGTGCGCCGAGATGTAGGCCTTGACCTGCGCCACGTCGGCAGGCATCACCTGCACGCGCTTGGGAAGGTTCTCAATGCCCTCGAAGCCGGAGGGGCGCACCGGCTCGCGGCCCAGAGCCTCGACGATCGTGGCGGCGAACTTGATCGGCAATGCCGTCTCCAGCACGATCATCGGCACCTTCGGATCACGCAGCTCACGGGCCACCTTCACACCGTCAGCGGTGTGCGTGTCGATCATGTCCTGATGCCGCTGCCAGGTCTCGCTCAAGGTGGCCAGGCGGTCAGCGTGCGTGCTGCGGCCGCTGGCAAAGCCGTAGCGCTCGCGGGCCACGACCGCCTCGGCTGGCAGCTCGAAGCGCCCGCGCGCGGACAGTTCATCGTGGAACAGGTGCTTGACGCGCGCCGCATCGCGCCCGAGCAGGTCGAACACGAAACGCTCGAAGTTGCTCGCCTTGGAAATATCCATCGAGGGACTGGAGGTTTCGAAGGTGTCGGCGCTGCCTCGCACGCGGTAGGTGCCAGTGCGGAAAAATTCGTCGAGCACGTCGTTCTCGTTGGTGGCCGCCACCAGCTTGTCGATCGGCAGTCCCATCATGCGCGCCACATGGCCGGCGCAGATGTTGCCGAAATTGCCCGAGGGCACGGTGAAGCTCACCTTCTGGTCGTTGGAGGTGGTCGCCTGGAAATACCCGGCGAAGTAATAGACCACTTGGGCGACCAGGCGCGCCCAGTTGATCGAGTTGACGGTGCCAATACGGTACTTGCGCTTGAAGGCCAGATCGTTGGAGACCGCCTTCACGATGTCCTGGCAATCGTCGAACACACCCTCGATCGCGAGGTTGTGGATGTTGGCGTCCTGCAGGCTGAACATCTGCGCCTGTTGAAAGGGGCTCATGCGGCCGTGTGGCGAGGTCATGAAGACGCGCACGCCCCGCTTGCCCTTCATCGCGTATTCGGCGGCGCTCCCGGTGTCGCCGGAGGTGGCGCCCAGGATGTTCAATTCCTCGCCACGGCGCGCCAGTTCGTACTCGAAGAGGTTGCCCAGGAGCTGCATGGCCATGTCCTTGAAGGCCAGCGTCGGGCCATTGGACAGAGCTTGGAGGTACAGGCCGTCTTCGAGCTTGCGCAGGGGCACGATCTGCGGCGTGCCGAACACCGTCTCGGTGTAGGTGGTGCGGCACAGGGCGCGCAGGTCACCGGCGGGGATGTCGTCGATGTACAGGGACAGGATCTCGAAGGCCAGGTCGGCATAGGCCAAGCCGCGCCATCGTGTGAGCTTGGCGTCATCCACCTGCGGATAGCGCTCAGGCAGGTACAGGCCGCCATCGGGGGCCAGGCCCTCCAGCAGGATCTCGCAAAAGCGCTTGCGGTCAGGGTGACCGCGCGTAGACAAATACAGCATCAGGCGAGTTCTTCTTTGCGGATGCGGGTGATGGGTGCCAGCACGGTGGGTAGCGCCTGCATCTGGGCCAGGGCTGCGTCCATGGTGCCTTCGCGCACATCGTGGGTGAGGATGATGAGGTCGGTCTGCTTCTCGCCCTCGCCAGCTTCGCGCTGGAGCATGGCATCGATCGAGATGCCCGCATCGGCGAGCAGCCCCGTGACGCGGGCCAACACACCCGCCTGATCGGCCACACGCAGGCGCAGGTAGTAGCTGGTCACCACCTCGGACATGGGCAGCACGGGCTGGTCGCTCATTTGATCGGGCTGGAAAGCCAGGTGCGGCACGCGTTGAGCGGCATCGGCCGTATGCAGTCGGGTGATGTCCACCAGGTCGGCGATCACTGCGCTGGCGGTGGGCTCGCTGCCGGCGCCCTTGCCGTAGTACAGCGTCGTGCCCACGGCATCGCCCTGCACCATCACCGCATTCATTGCGCCTTCGACATTGGCCAGCAGGCGCTTGGAGGGTACGAGGCTCGGGTGCACCCGCAGCTCGATGCCCTGGGGCGTGCGCTTGGTGATCCCCAGAAGCTTGATGCGGTAGCCCAGTTGCTCGGCGTAGCGGATGTCCTGCGCGCCCAGCTTGGTGATGCCTTCGACATAGGTCTTGTCGAACTGCACCGGAATACCAAAAGCGATGGCCGACATGATGGTGGCCTTGTGCGCGGCATCCACGCCTTCGATGTCGAAGGTAGGGTCGGCTTCGGCATAGCCCAGGCGCTGGGCCTCTTTCAGGACGACGTCGAAATCGAGACCCTTGTCTCGCATCTCGGACAAGATGAAGTTGGTGGTGCCATTGATGATGCCGGCGATCCATTCGATGCGGTTGGCCGTGAGGCCCTCGCGCAGCGACTTGATGATGGGAATGCCGCCCGCCACAGCGGCCTCAAAGGCCACCATCACGCCCTTCTTGTGGGCCGCAGCAAAGATCTCGGTGCCGTGCACGGCCAGCAGCGCCTTGTTCGCGGTGACCACATGCTTGCCCGCCTCGATGGCTTCCATCACGAGCTGGCGCGCAATGCCGTAACCGCCAATCAGCTCGATGACGATATCGATCTCGGGGTTGGCGATGACAGCGCGCGCGTCGTTCACCACTTTCGCGTGAGTGCCCACGACGGCCTGCGCGCGCGCAGTGTCCAGGTCGGCCACCATGGTGACGGCGATGCCGCGGCCGGCGCGGCGCTGGATCTCGTTCTGATTGCGGGAAAGGACGTTGAAGACGCCGCTGCCGACAGTGCCGATGCCCAGCAGGCCGACTTGAATGGGTTTCATGTGGAATGACGCAGACGGTAGGTTTCGAGGAATTTGGCGATGCGGCCGATGGCCTCGCGCAGGTCGTCCTCGTGGGGCAGGAACACGATGCGGAAATGATCCGGCGCGTGCCAGTTGAAGCCGGTACCTTGCACCAGCATCACCCGGGTTTCCTGCAGCAGCTCGAGGAAGAATTGGCGGTCGTCCTGGATCGGGTAGACCTTGGGATCCAGGCGCGGGAACATGTACAGGGCCGCCTGCGGCCTCGCGCAGGTCACGCCTGGAATGGCGGTGATCAGCTCGTAGGCCAGGTCACGCTGGCGGCGCAGGCGTCCGCCCGGCGCCACCAGGTCCTGAATGCTCTGGTAGCCGCCCAGCGCGGTCTGAATGGCAAACTGGCCCGGGACGTTGGCGCACAGGCGCATGTTCGAGAGCATATTCAGGCCCTCGATGTAATCGGCCGCCGGCTTCTTGTCGCCAGACACCACCAGCCAGCCCGCGCGGTAACCGCAGGAACGGTAACTCTTGGACAAGGAATTGAAGGTGAGCGTGAGCACGTCCTGCGACAGGCTGCCGATGGCGGTGTGCCGCACGTCGTCATAGAGCACCTTGTCGTAGACCTCGTCGGCCAGGATCACCAGCCCGTGCTCTCGGGCGATGGCGACGATGCCCTGGAGCAGCGCGTCGGAGTACAGCGCGCCCGTCGGGTTGTTGGGGTTGATGACGACGATGCCCTTGGTGTGCGGCGTGATCTTGCGGCGGA
>JBEEIS010000062.1:0-11563 GCA_041169755.1 Pseudomonadota bacterium
TTGTCGGTACCGGCATCGAGCGCGTGGCCGCCATTGACTCGGGCACCGTGGTCACCGCCACCCGCGGCGGCGTGGTCGACTATGTCGACGCCACCCGCATCGTGGTGCGCGTGAACGACGCTGAAACCCAAGCGGGTGAAGTCGGCGTGGACATCTACAACCTGATCAAGTACCAGCGTTCCAACCAGAACACCAACATCCACCAGCGCCCCATCGTCAAGCGTGGCGACAAGCTGTCCAAGGGCGACGTGATCGCCGACGGCGCTTCCACCGACATCGGTGAACTGGCACTGGGCCAGAACATGCTGGTGGCCTTCATGCCCTGGAACGGCTACAACTTCGAGGACTCCATCCTGATCTCCGAGAAGGTGGTGTCCGACGACCGCTACACCTCGATCCACATCGAGGAACTGGTGGTGATGGCCCGCGACACCAAGCTGGGCGCCGAGGAAATCACCCGCGACATCCCCAACCTGGCCGAGCAACAGCTCAATCGACTGGACGAGTCCGGCATCATCTACGTGGGTGCCGAAGTCATGCCCGGCGACACGCTGGTGGGCAAGGTCACCCCCAAGGGCGAGACCACGCTGACCCCGGAAGAAAAGCTGCTGCGTGCCATCTTCGGCGAGAAGGCCTCCGACGTGAAGGACACCTCGCTGCGCGTGGACCAGGGCAGCCAGGGCACCGTGATTGATGTGCAGGTCTTCACCCGTGAAGGCATCCAGCGTGACAAGCGCGCGCAGCAGATCATCGACGACGAACTCAAGCGCTTCCGCCTGGACCTGAACGACCAGCTGCGCATCGTCGAGGCCGACGCGTTCGACCGCATCGAGAAACTCCTGGTGGGCAAGGTCGCCAACGGCGGCCCGAGCAAGTTGGCCAAGGGCACCAAGATCGACAAGGCCTACCTGGCTTCGATCGACAAGCACCACTGGTTCGATATCCGCCCGGCCGAAGACGACGTGGCCAGCCAGCTCGAGTCCATCAAGAACTCGATCGAGCAGCAGCGTCACAGCTTCGACCTCGCGTTCGAAGAAAAGCGCAAGAAGCTCACGCAAGGCGACGAGCTGCCGGCGGGCGTGCTCAAGATGGTCAAGGTCTACCTGGCCGTCAAGCGCCGTCTGCAACCCGGCGACAAGATGGCCGGCCGCCACGGCAACAAGGGTGTCGTGTCCAAGATCGTTCCGGTCGAAGACATGCCCTACATGGCCGACGGCACCCCGTGCGACATCGTGCTGAACCCGTTGGGCGTGCCTTCGCGCATGAACGTGGGTCAGGTGCTGGAAGTGCACCTGGGCTGGGCCGCCAAAGGCATCGGCCAGCGCATTGGCGACATGCTGCAGCAAGAGGCTCGCACCGCTGAAGTGCGCAAGCTGCTGGAGCAGGTGTACAACGGTTCGGGTCGCAAAGAGGACCTGGGCAAGTTGTCCGACCCCGACCTGCTGGCCATGGCCGGCGAGCTGGCCAAGGGCGTACCCTTTGCCACCCCGGTGTTCGACGGCGCTGCCGAAGAAGACATCCGCACGATGCTCCAGCTGGCCTATCCCGAGGACATCGCCAAGGCCAAGGGCCTGACGGCGACCCGCACCCAGGCGCACCTGTTCGACGGTCGCACCGGCGACCAGTTCGAGCGCCCGGTGACCGTGGGCTACATGCACGTGCTCAAACTCCACCACCTGGTGGACGACAAGATGCACGCGCGTTCCACCGGCCCCTACAGCCTGGTCACCCAGCAACCGCTGGGCGGCAAGGCGCAGTTCGGTGGCCAGCGTTTCGGCGAGATGGAGGTGTGGGCGCTGGAAGCCTATGGCGCCTCCTACACGCTGCAGGAAATGCTCACCGTCAAGTCCGACGACGTGCAGGGCCGCACCAAGGTGTACGAGTCCATCGTCAAGGGCGAGCACGCCATCGATGCCGGCATGCCGGAATCGTTCAATGTCCTGGTCAAGGAAATTCGTTCCTTGGGCATCGACATCGAACTGGAACGCTCTTAATGGCCCACCCCCGAAGCGCCTTCGGCGCCTCCCCCTCAAGGGGGCGCACCCAGCGGCCCGGCAAAGCCGGTTCCGCGGCTGCCCCGAACGTTCCGGTTGGTGCCCTGTATGGCGCCGTCAAAGATTAAAGAAGGGAAAGAGTCATGAAATCGCTACTCGACCTGTTCAAGCAATTCACCCCGGACGAGCATTTCGATGCCATCCGCATCGGCATGGCCTCGCCGGAGAAGATCCGTTCCTGGTCCTTCGGTGAGGTGAAGAAGCCCGAGACCATCAACTACCGCACCTTCAAGCCCGAGCGTGACGGCCTGTTCTGCGCCAAGATCTTCGGCCCCATCAAGGACTACGAGTGCCTGTGCGGCAAGTACAAGCGCCTGAAGCATCGCGGCGTGATCTGCGAGAAGTGCAACGTCGAAGTGACCCAGACCAAGGTGCGCCGCGAGCGCATGGGCCACATCGATCTGGCCGCGCCCTGCGCGCACATCTGGTTCCTCAAGTCCCTGCCGTCGCGCCTGGGCCTGGTGCTGGACATGACGCTGCGTGACATCGAACGCGTGCTGTACTTCGAAGCCTATGTCGTCACCGACCCGATGATGACCCCGCTCAAGAAGTTCGGCATCATGAGCGAGGACGACTACGACGCCAAGTCCAAGGAATACGGCCCCGGCGAGTTCGTCGCCAAGATGGGTGCCGAGGGCATCAAGGACCTGCTGATGGACATCGACCTCGACATCGAGATCGAGCGTCTGCGTGGCGACCTGACCGGCTCTGAAGTCAAGGTCAAGAAGAACGCCAAGCGCCTGAAGGTGCTCGAGGCCTTCAAGAAGTCCGGCATCAAGCCCGAGTGGATGGTGATGGACGTGCTGCCCGTGCTTCCGCCGGACCTGCGTCCGCTGGTGCCGCTGGACGGCGGCCGCTTTGCGACCTCCGACCTGAACGACCTGTATCGCCGCGTCATCAACCGCAACTCGCGTCTGAAGCGCCTGCTGGAGCTCAAGGCCCCCGAGATCATTGCGCGCAACGAAAAGCGCATGCTGCAAGAGGCCGTCGACTCGCTGCTCGATAACGGCCGCCGCGGCAAGGCCATGACCGGCGCCAACAAGCGCGCCCTGAAGTCCCTGGCCGACATGATCAAGGGCAAGAGCGGTCGCTTCCGCCAAAACCTGTTGGGCAAGCGCGTCGACTACTCCGGCCGTTCGGTCATTACCGTGGGCCCGACCCTCAAGCTGCATCAGTGCGGCCTGCCCAAGCTGATGGCCCTGGAGCTGTTCAAGCCCTTCATCTTCTCGCGCCTGGAAGCCATGGGCATCGCCACCACCATCAAGGCGGCGAAGAAGGAAGTCGAAGCCGGCACGCCGGTGGTGTGGGACATCCTCGAAGAGGTGATCAAGGAGCACCCGGTGCTCCTGAACCGCGCTCCCACGCTGCACCGCCTGGGCATCCAGGCTTTCGAGCCGATCCTGATCGAAGGCAAGGCCATCCAGCTGCACCCGCTGGTCTGCGCGGCGTTCAACGCCGACTTCGACGGCGACCAGATGGCCGTTCACGTGCCGCTGTCGGTGGAAGCCCAGATGGAAGCCCGCACCCTGATGCTGGCCTCCAACAACGTGCTGTTCCCCGCCAACGGCGAGCCCTCCATCGTGCCGTCGCAGGACGTGGTGCTGGGCCTGTACTACACCACCCGTGAGCGCATCAACGCCCGTGGCGAAGGCATGATCTTTGCCGACCTGGGCGAGCTGCAGCGCGCGCTGGACGCCAACGTGGTCGAACTGACCGCCAAGGTGGCCGTGCGCCTGACCGAGTGGACCAAGAACAAGGACAGCGGCGAGTTCGAGGCTTCGACCTCGCTCGTGGATACCACCGTGGGCCGCGCGTTGTTGTCGGAGATCCTGCCCAAGGGCCTGCCCTTCGCCAACATCAACAAGGCGCTGAAGAAGAAAGAGATCAGCAAACTGATCAACGTCTCCTTCCGTCGTTGCGGCCTGAAGGAGACCGTGGTCTTCGCCGACAAGCTGCTGCAAAACGGCTTCCGTCTGGCGACCAAGGCCGGCATCTCCATCGCGGTGGACGACATGCTGGTGCCGCCGCAAAAGGCCGAGATCATCGGCCGCGCCGAGAAGGAAGTGAAGGAGATCGAGCAGCAGTACGTCTCGGGCCTAGTCACTTCCGGCGAGCGTTACAACAAGGTGGTGGACATCTGGGGCAAGGCCGGCGACGAAGTCTCCAAGGTCATGATGGCCCAGCTGGCCAAGGAAAAGACCACCGACCGCCACGGCAAGCAGGTGGACCAGGAGTCCTTCAACTCCATCTACATGATGGCCGACTCCGGCGCGCGCGGTTCCGCTGCCCAGATCCGCCAGCTGGCAGGCATGCGCGGTCTGATGGCCAAGCCGGACGGCTCGATCATCGAGACGCCCATCACGGCGAACTTCCGTGAAGGCCTGAACGTGCTGCAGTACTTCATCTCCACGCACGGCGCCCGTAAAGGCCTGGCCGACACGGCGCTCAAGACCGCCAACTCGGGCTACCTGACCCGTCGCCTGGTCGACGTGACCCAGGACCTCGTGGTGATCGAGGAAGACTGCGGCACGTCGGACGGCTCGCTGATGCGCGCCATCGTCGAGGGCGGCGAGGTGATCGAGTCGCTGCGTGACCGTATCCTGGGTCGCGTCGCGGCCGAGGACGTGCTGCACCCCGAGAACCGTGCGGTGATCGTGCCCGCCGGCGAGATGCTGGATGAGGACACCATCGAGACGCTCGAGGCTGCAGGCGTGGACGAGGTCAAGGTGCGCACGGCGCTGACCTGCGCCACGCGCTTTGGTCTGTGCGCCAAGTGCTACGGCCGCGACCTGGGTCGCGGTGGCCTGGTGAACACCGGCGAGGCGGTCGGCGTGATTGCCGCGCAGTCCATCGGCGAACCCGGCACGCAGCTGACCATGCGTACCTTCCACATCGGTGGTGCCGCCTCGCGCGCAGCCATCGCGTCCAGCGTGGAAGCCAAGTCCAACGGCGTGATCGGCTTCAACAGCACGATGCGCTACGTGACCAACAGCAAGAAGGAGCTGGTGGTGATTGCCCGTTCCGGCGAGATCGTCATTCACGACGAGCATGGCCGCGAGCGTGAGCGCCACAAGGTGCCCTATGGCGCGATCCTGACCGTCAAGGCCGACCAGTCCATCAAGGCGGGCACGATCCTGGCCAACTGGGATCCGCTGACCCGACCCATCATCACGGAATTTGCCGGCAAGGTGAAGTTCGAGAACGTGGAAGAGGGCCTGACCGTTGCCAAGCAGGTGGACGAAGTCACCGGTCTGGCCACGCTGGTCGTGATCGACCCCAAGCGCCGTGGCTCCGCCAAGGTGGTGCGTCCGCAGGTCAAGCTGATCGACGCCTCCGGCGCCGAGGTGAAGATCCCCGGCACCGACCACTCGGTGACCATCGGCTTCCAGGTCGGCGCGCTGATCCAGGTGCGTGACGGTCAGGACGTGGGCCCTGGCGAAGTGCTGGCCCGTATCCCGATCGAAGGCCAGAAGACCCGCGACATCACCGGCGGTCTGCCGCGTGTGGCCGAACTTTTCGAAGCCCGCTCGCCCAAGGACAAGGGCGTGCTGGCCGAGATGACCGGCACCATTTCCTTCGGCAAGGAGACCAAGGGCAAGATTCGCCTGCAGATCACCGACCCGGACGGCAAGGTCTGGGAAGAACTCGTCCCCAAGGAAAAGAACATCCTGGTGCACGAAGGCCAGGTGGTGAACAAGGGCGAGAGCGTGGTGGATGGCCCGGCCGATCCGCAGGACATCCTGCGCCTGCTGGGGTCTGAAGAACTCGCGCGCTACATCGTCGACGAGGTCCAGGACGTCTACCGCCTGCAGGGCGTGAAGATCAACGACAAGCACATCGAGGTGATCGTTCGCCAGATGCTGCGTCGTGTCGTGGTCGAGAACGTGGGCGAGTCCAGCTACATCGCCGGTGAGCAGGTCGAGCGCTCGGAGATGCTCAATACCAACGAGGCGCTGCAGGCCGAGGGCAAGATCCCCGCGACCTACAGCAACCTGCTGCTCGGTATCACCAAGGCCTCTCTGTCCACCGACTCGTTCATCTCTGCGGCCTCCTTCCAGGAGACCACCCGCGTGCTGACCGAGGCGGCGATCATGGGCAAGCGCGACGAGCTGCGTGGCCTGAAGGAAAACGTCATCGTCGGCCGCCTGATCCCGGCGGGTACCGGCATGGCCTACCACCAGGCGCGCAAGGTCAAGGACGCGATGGACGAGGCCGAGCGCCGCGCCATCGCCGACGCCGAGGCCAGCGAGCTGGCCGGTGAGGGCGCTGCCTCCACCGAGACCAGCGAGGGCGCTGCGGCCGAATAAGCCACGCTCCCGGGCTGACCGCCTGAAGACGCCCCGTGCCGGTTTGTCCGGACGGGGCGTTTTTTCTGGACTTGTTAAGCTCACACCTCCATGACCTCCTCCATCCTGGCCTGGTCGGTCTTCGCATTGCTGGTGTTCTGGGCGGTCGGCGCCTACAACCGGCTGGTGCGTCTGCGCTCCGAAGTGAATGCCTCCTTCTCCGAGGTGCAAGGCCAGCTGCAGCAGCAGGCCCAGCTGGCTCAGTCCCTGGCAGCGCCTACCGACCCCCAGGAGGCCGAGGACGAACCGATCTTTCTCGTCCAGATTCGCGCAGCCTCCATCCAGTTGGCCGCTTGCCTGGAGACCAGTCGGCCCAAGCCGCTGGACCACGAACGTCTGGCGGCCATCGCTTCTGCTTCGGCCGTGCTGATGCGCGCCTGGGAGCGGGCCGAGCGCGAAGACGCGCATGACCTGGCCGGTCCCCAATTGCCCAGCGAACTGACCGACAGCCGCGCTCGGCTGTTGCGCGACACCCAGACAGCCATCGCCCAATTTGACGCCGCCATCGACCGTTACAACGCGGCGATTGCGCAGTTCCCGGCCCTGCTGCTGGCCTGGATCTTCAGCTTCAAGCCCGGACGCCCGTTTTGATCCCGGGGACCGGCACGGCGGGCGCACCGCCTTTATGGAGCCTGCTGCAGGCGACCGCCCACGTGGTGCGCGCGGTGGGCGAGGGCGCGTCGGCCACGCCGGCCCTGGCGGCTGTGCCTGCGCCCCTGCGTGCCGGCACCCAGGCCCTGGCGTTCCAGGCCCTGCGCCAAGGGGGTCGTGCCCAGGCCCTGCGCACCCTCCTGGCCCGGCGCGCGCCGCCTGCGCCCGCCGACGCCCTGCTGCGGACCGCCCTGGCCTTGGCCTGGGACCCCGCGCAGGCGCCCTACGAGCCCCATACCCTGGTGAACCAGGCGGTCGAAGCGGCCAAGCGTGACCGGGCGACCGTCGGCCAGGCCAGTTTCATCAACGCCTGCTTGCGCCGCTTCCTGCGTGAACGCGAGGCACTGGTGGAACAGACCGAGGGCAGCCCGGTGGCGCGCTGGAACCATCCTTCCTGGTGGATCACCCGCGTGCGACAGGACCACCCGCAGCAGTGGCAGGACATCCTGCGCGCCAGCAACGCGCAGCCGCCCATGACCTTGCGTGTCAACGCCCGCCGCGCCACGCCCCCCGTCCAGTGCGAGGTGCTGGCGGCCGCCGGCATCGAGGCGCGGCCCGTGGGCGCGCACGGCCTGGTGCTGGCGCGGCCCCTGCCGGTGCACCAGATTCCCGGCTTCGACGACGGCGTGCTGTCCGTGCAGGATGCAGCGGCCCAACTCGCGGCGCCCCTGCTGCTGCAGGGCCTGGTCCCTGCCGCTGGCGGGCGGCTGCGAATCCTGGACGCCTGTGCCGCGCCCGGGGGCAAGACCGCCCACCTGCTGGAACTGGCCGATGCCGACGTGACCGCGCTGGATGTGGACCCGACCCGCTGCGAGCGCATCACCCAGACCCTGGAGCGACTGGGCCTCTCGGCCCGGGTGCTGGCCGCCGACGCGGCCCGTCCTGCGGCCTGGTGGGACGGCGTGCCCTTTGACGGCATCTTGCTGGACGCCCCGTGCACCGCCTCTGGCATCGTGCGCCGCCACCCGGATGTGCGCTGGCTGCGGCGCGAAGCCGATATCGCGTCACTGGCCGCGACCCAGGCCGCGCTGCTCGCCGCCCTGTGGCCGCTGCTGCGCCCGGGGGGGCGGATGCTGTATTGCACCTGCTCGATCTTCCGGGCGGAGGGCCAGGCCCAGATCGGTTCGTTTCTTGCACACAACACCGACGCGGTTTTGGGGCCGGCTCCCGGCCATTTGATCCCGCAAAGCGGGGTCAAGGCCTCACCCGTCCCGGACAATTCGCTGGGTGACCACGACGGTTTTTTCTACGCGGTGCTGGACAAGCGCCCCGGCTAGCGCGTTCGCCCGCACCCGGCGCGCGGCTTGGCCCTGGCCGCTGCGCGTGATCCGGGCCCTGGCCGTCTGGGCGACTCTGCTGGCCAGCCTCTCGGTCCTGGCCGCCGATATCCCTGCCTTGCGCGTGGAGCGCTCCCCCGAAGGCTTGCTGCTGTCCGCCCAGGTGCGCTTCGAACTGCCGGCAGCGGCGGACGAGGCCTTGCAAAAAGGCATCCCCCTGTTCTTCGTGGCCGAGGCGGCCCTGATCCGCGATCGCTGGTACTGGTATGACAAGGAAGTCGCCCGCGCCAGCCGCCATCTGCGCCTGTCCTACCAACCCCTCACGCGGCGCTGGCGCCTGCTGGTGTCCAGCGGCCCGATCGGCAATGCGGGCCTGGCCCTGGGCCAGAACTTCGACACCCGCGACGAGGCCCTGGCCGGCGTGCAACGCATCTCCGGCTGGAAGATCGCCGAGGCACAAGACGCCGAGCCCGAGACGCGCCACGGTGTGACCCTGCGCTTTCGTCTGGACGTCTCGCAGCTGCCGCGGCCCCTGCAGATCGGCCTGGTCGGTCAGGACGAGTGGAATATCAGCGTCACGCGCACCGTGCGCCTGGGCGCTGGCGAGGCCGCACGGTGACGGCTGGCACGCCCACTCCCGCGCCGCAGCGCCCGCGCGTGCGCAATGCGCGCACCTACCGGTGGGCCGTGGCCATCGGCGCCACCGTGATGGTGGGCATCGGCATCGTGCTGCTGTTCCTGCTGGCGCAGGCCACCAACAACCGCGAACTGTACGAACGCAATTACGAGGTCCTGTTCATCGTGAACATGGTGGTGGCCGCAGTGCTGCTGCTGGTGATCGGCTGGATGGGACTGCGCCTGTTGTCACGTCTGCGGCGAGGCAAGTTCGGCAGCCGGCTGCTGATACGCCTGGCCATGATCTTCGCCCTGGTGGGTTTTGCGCCGGGCCTGCTGATTTACGTGGTGTCCTACCAGTTCGTCTCGCGCTCCATCGAGAGCTGGTTCGACGTACGCGTGGAAGGTGCGCTTGATGCCGGCCTGAGCCTGGGCCGCTCCACCCTGGACATGCTGTCCGAGGACCTGTCCGCCAAGGCGCGCGCCGGTGCCAACCAGCTGATGGACGTGCCCGATACCAGCGCGCCCTTCGTCATCGATCGCCTGCGCGAGCAACTGGGTGCCACCGACGTCATTCTCTGGAGCGCGTCGGGCCAGGTCGTCGCCAGTGCCGGGCAATCACGCTTTCAGCTCTCGCCCGAGCGACCCAGTGCCGCGCAGCTGCGGGCACTGCGTTCGCAGCGCTCGCTGACGGTGGTCGAGGGCCTGGACGAGGGCGGGCCTGCGGCCCTGAACCGCTCGCGCATCCGGGTCCTGGCGGTGGTCACGCCCACCAGCCTGGGCTTGCTGTCCGAGACGCGCGTGCTGCAGGTGACCCAGGCCCTGCCATCCACGCTGGTGGCCAATGCCATCGCGGTGCAGGAGGCCAACCGCGAGTACCAGGAGCGCGCACTGGGGCGTGAGGGCCTCAAGCGCATGTACATCGGCACGCTCACGCTGAGCCTGTTCCTGTCGGTGTTCGGCGCCATCTTGCTGGCGGTGGTCCTGGGCAATTCGCTGGCCCGGCCCCTGCTGCTGCTGGCGGCTGGCGTGCGCGAGGTGGCGGCGGGCGACCTCAGTCCCAAGCCCATACTCGAAGGCAAGGACGAACTGGGCGGCCTGACCCGCTCCTTCGCCGACATGACGCAGCAGCTGGCCGATGCGCGCGCCGCTGTCGAAAAGAGCATGGGCGAGGTCGATGCCGCCCGGGCCAACCTGCAGACCATTCTGGACAACCTGACCGCGGGCGTCGTCGTGCTCGATGCGCAGGGTCGCATCGTGGCGGCCAACCCCGGGGCGACCCGCATCCTGCGCGTGTCACTGGCGGCGCACAGGGGGCGCGCCTTATCCAGCGTGGAGGGACTGGCGGACTTCGGGGCGGCGGTGCAGGCGCAGTTCGACGGGTATCACGCCGAGCGGCTGCAGCACACGCTGGACCACTGGCAGCACTCCTTCGAACTCAATCCGCCTCAGCCCGGCGCACCCGGCCATGCCAACACCATCACCCTGGTGGCGCGCGGTGCCGACATGCCGTCCGATGCGTCGGGCCAGTCCACCCGCCTGCTCGTACTGGACGACATCTCCGAGATCGTCTCGGCCCAGCGCGCGCAGGCCTGGGGCGAAGTCGCACGGCGCCTGGCCCACGAAATCAAGAACCCGCTGACGCCCATCCAGCTGTCCGCCGAGCGCCTGGAGATGAAGCTCACGCCCAAGGTCGACGAGCCCGAGCGCGCCATCCTGGCCAAGTCGGTGCGCACCATCGTCGATCAGGTCGATGCGATGAAGCGGTTGGTCAACGAGTTTCGTGACTACGCGCGCCTGCCCGCCGCCGAACTCACACCGACCGACCTCAATGCCCTCGTGGGCGACGTGCTGCAGCTGTATTCGGGCGAGATGGCGGCGTCTGGCGCGAGCCCGGCTCCGTTGCGTGTGCAGCTTGACGACGCCTGTCCGCGCATCATGGGCGACCCGATGCAGCTGCGGCAGGTCATACATAACCTGCTGCAGAACGCGCAGGATGCGACCGAGTCCAGCGCTGTGCGCGAGGTGATGATCCGCACGCAGTGGAACGAGACCTCGCGGCGCGTGCGACTGATCGTGCAGGACACCGGTCCGGGTTTTTCCGATCCCATTCTCAAACGCGCCTTCGAGCCGTATGTCACCACCAAGGCCAAGGGCACGGGCCTGGGGCTGGCGGTGGTCAAGAAGATCGCCGATGAACACGGCGCGCGCATCGACCTGAAGAACCGTGTGCAGGACGGCCAGGTGCTGGGTGCGCAAGTGTCGCTATCATTCGCAGTTGCGGCCTAGCAACACTGCCCCGTCCGGCCGCCGGGGCACTGGCTTGAACCTGCATGGCAACTATTTTGGTGGTCGACGATGAACTGGGCATCCGCGACCTGCTGTCCGAGATCCTGAACGACGAGGGCCATCACGTCGAGCTGGCCGAAAACGCGGCCCAGGCCCGCGAGATTCGCTCGCGCCTGCGTCCCGACCTGGTCCTGCTCGATATCTGGATGCCCGACACCGACGGCGTGACGCTCCTGAAGGAGTGGGCTGCCGCCGGCGCGCTCACCATGCCGGTCATCATGATGAGTGGCCACGCCACCATCGACACGGCGGTCGAGGCCACCAAGATCGG
>JBEEIS010000063.1:0-13635 GCA_041169755.1 Pseudomonadota bacterium
CTGGACCAGCCGCCTGTGGCCGCCTTGCGCGCCGTGTTGCAGCAGGACGCCTGGCAGCAGCGGCTGCAGGCGCTGCCGGGGTATGCGCCGCGCCGCAGCGGTGAGGTGTTGAGCTTGCGCCAGGAGTTGCCGTGGTGGCGGCTGCGGGCGAAGAGTTGAGGTCGTCGCGCGTCGTTCTTGACTGGGGCTGACTGGGCGGCGGCCGACTCGCCGATCGGCTCAATAGTATGCCACTAAGTGGCATACTATGCGGTATGCGTCGCGTCTTCAAAACCCGTCACTTCGCCCGGTGGATGCGCAAGACCACGCTCGTCGATGCCTCGTTATGCGACGCGGTGCGCGAGATGGTCGCCGGTCTGATCGATGCAGATCTGGGTGGCGATGTCGTCAAGAAGCGCGTTGCCCTGCCCGGGCGAGGCAAGAGCGGCAGCGTGCGCACCTAGGTGGCGACGCGCAAAGCCAGTCGCTGGTTCTTCGTTTTCGGATTCGAGAAGAACGAGCGGGCGAATGTGACCGCTAACGAACTCGAGGCGCTCCAGATGCTCGCATCAGACCTCTTGGCGCTCTCGGGGCCGCAATTGGATCAGGCCGTGGAAGACGGAGCATTACAGGAGATATGCCATGCGTGCTAAACCGAAGGCGAACAGCCGGATCCTCGACGCTGTGCATCAGACGGCCGAGGATCTTCAGCGTCTGGGCTTCATCGACAAGCGCAAACAGCGCAAGTTCGACGCCCTGTGCCTGCCCCCGATCCCGCCGTATGACGGCGAGCAGATCAAGGCCCTGCGTGAACGGGTCAAGTTGAGTCAGGCCGTCCTCGCTTCGGTGCTCAATACAAGTGCGTCGACGGTGCGCAAATGGGAGATTGGAGAAAAGCACCCGAGTGGTCCCTCTCTGAAGCTCCTCAATCTGCTGGATCGCAAGGGGCTTGAAGGCGTGCTTTGAATCAGGGCGTCAGGGGGCCCGGACATCTCGCCGATAGTCCCGAGCTCCATACGGTCAACCGCCTTCCGCTAGCATCCAACGCTCCAAAGGCAAGCCCCTTTGCCCGCCGTGCTGTCTCCAGGACTTGTTGTGAACCCGAAGAATTCTCCCGAGACGCTCACGGTGCTGTACGACGGCGCGTGCCCGCTGTGCCGGCGCGAAATCGCACACGTCCAAGGCCTGGCGCAGCGACGCAGCGACAGCGGCCTGTGCTTCCTCGACATCAGCCAGCACACCGACGCCACTGCGGCGTTTGCCGACGATCGTGCGGCGCTCTTGGCGCGTTTTCATGTGCAGCGCGCGGACGGTTCTCGGCTCGATGGTGCTGCTGCCTTCGTGGCGATGTGGGGTCGGCTGCCAGGCTGGCGGTGGCTGGCGCGCTTGGCCGGGCTGCCCGGAATGCTTCACGTGCTGGAGGTGGGCTATCGCGGTTTTCTGAAGCTGCGGCCCCGGCTGCAGGCCTTCGCGCGTCGCGTAGAGAAAACCGAAGTCGCCCCCGGCGCCGAAGGCCTGCCGAACCTGTCCCCGCATCTGGTGCGTGAACTGCGCTCCGACCACGCGGGCGAGACGGGCGCGGTCTTTATCTATCGCGGTATCGCCGCCGTCGCTTCCAAGCGAGGCGATCAGGCGCTACTCGGGTTTGCCCAGCGTCACGGCGAAGCGGAGGCCGAGCATCTGCGGCTCGTGGAGGCCTGGCTGCCGCCCGCGCAGCGCAGTCGTCTGCTCGGGCCCTGGCGCCTGGCGGGATGGCTGACGGGCGCGCTCCCCGCCTTGGCCGGACCTCGCGCGGTGTACGCCACGATCGCCGCGGTCGAGACCTTTGTCGATCATCACTATCAGCAACAGATCGATCACCTGCGCGAACACGGCGGGCCGACCGCCTTGCTCGACTTGCTGCTGCAATGCCAGGCCGATGAACAGCATCATCGCGATGAAGCAGCGGCCCTGGCCGGACAGCCTGTGCCCTGGATCCTGCGTGTCTGGTGTGCGGTGGTGGGCGCGGGCTCCGCGGCGGCAGTCGTGGTGGCGCGTCGACTATGAGGCTGGGCCTGAATTCGAAAAGGACTGACGGATGCTCTATGCGACTCTGAAAACCCTGCACGTGCTATCGCTCATCGTGTGGATCGGCGGCATGGTGTTCGCACACTTCTTTCTGCGGCCTGCGGTCGCCTCCCTCGAGCCCCCACTTCGCCTGCGCCTGATGCACGATGTGCTCGGTCGCTTTTTCAAGGCGGTCCTGGTGGCTTCCTTGCTGACTCTGGTCAGCGGCGTTTGGATGCTTGGGCGCGTGGCCAAGCAGGTGGTGCAATCCGGCGGCAATTTTCAGATGCCGCTGGCCTGGACCGTCATGGCGGTGCTGGGCGTCCTGATGGTGGCGATCTTCATGCATATCCGCTTCGCGCTATACAAGCGGCTGGGTCATGCAGTGGCGGCTTCCGATGCGGCTGCGGGGGGCGCTGCGATGGCGCAGATCCGTCGCTGGGTGACGATCAATCTGGGCCTGGGGGTATTCATCGTCGTCGTCACGCTGATGCGCGGGACGGCTTGAATCGGCCGCTTCGGGGTTGACGCCGAGATGCCGCGGCGTATGTGAACGTAGCTGCCGATGCTTCAGTGCAGCGGCGCCACGTCCACCTTGGCCCCGCCGCGCCGAAGCTTTTCATGCTCGCGCCGCTCCAACAGGTCGAACACCCACTCCACCCGCTGCGGAATACCGCGATTGGGAAAGCCCGCGCCTGCGCGTGAAGCCATCGCGCCGTTGTGAGCGGCGCAGCCGTCCACCAGGTACGCAATCGCTGCCAGCGGCTCCAGCGGCACCGCCTGCGCGCGCAGCCAACCGGCCTGCGTCCACGCGCCTGCGAGCAGCATCAGCTTGCGCGGTGTGCTCACCACCGTGCGGTGGTTCACCGAGTCGCCGCCTTCGCGTCGCAGCTGGTGACCGATCTCGCCGTAGATCAGGCTGGCGGCCAGGATGGCGGCGCGGCAATCTGCGGGCAACTCGCCGATGCCAGCGGTGGACCGCTTGTAGAGGCGATCCGCCTCCGACAGCAGGCGCTCCACCACGCGTGACACACCCGGCGTGAACACCGGGTCTTGCAGCCAGGCCTCGACATCGACCCCCGCCTCACGCAGCCACTGCCGGGGCAAATACAAGCGCGCGTTGCGTGCATCTTCGCCCACATCGCGCGCGATGTTGGTCAGTTGCATCGCCACGCCCAGCTCGCAGGCACGAGCCAGCGTCTGCGGCTGGCGCGCGCCCATCACCCAGGACATCATCGCGCCCACGCTACCCGCCACCCGGGCGCCGTAGGCGTGCACGTCTTCAATCGTCTCGTACAGGCGTGCCTGCGCGTCCCAGGCAAAGCCTTCGATCAGCGCGTCGAGCAAATGCCGGGGCAGACCGGTCTCTTGCACCAGCAGCGAGAGGGCATGGTCTTCGACCACGTCCAGTGGCGTGCCCGCATAGATGCGGTCCAGTCGATCGCGCAACACCGCCACGCTGGCCTCGCCGCCGCCAGGCATGTCCACCAGATCGTCGGCGACACGGCAGAAGGCATACAGCGCAATCGCCCCCGCACGCACACGCGGCGGCAGCAGGCGGCTGGCGGCGAAGAAGGTGCGCGAGCCGCCGCGCATCATCGCGACGCAGGCCTCCAGATCGTGGTGCGACAGGTCGGTCGCGGCAGGTGCGGCGGCGTCGTCAGCGCGCATAAGCACTCACTTCCGGCAATACCGACTCCAGCGCCTTGGCCGACATCAGCACGCCCGGCACGCCCGCGCCCGGGTGCGTGCTCGCACCCACCATGTACAGGCCTTCCACATCCTCGCTGCGGTTATGCGGGCGGAACCACGCACTTTGCAGCAGCAGGGGCTCCAGGCCAAAGCCCGCGCCCTTGTAGGACCACAGACGGTCCTTGAAATCTTGTGGCGTCGCGATGCGCGAAGTAACGATGCGCTGCGACAGACCGGGTAGTACCGTGGCCTCCAGCGCTTCGCAGATCGCCTGGCGGTAGGTCTCGGCCTGTTCCGACCAGTCGGTGCCGCTATCCAGATGCGGCACCGGCGACAGCGCATAGAAGGTGTCGCAGCCCGGAGGCGCCACCGAGGGGTCGGTGGCGGTGGGGCGGTGCAGGTAAAGGCTGAAGTCCTTGGCCAGCTTCTTCCTCTTGAAGATGTCCGTGAGCAGTTCCTTGTAGCGCGGACCCATCACCATCATGTGGTGCGGCACGTCCGGGTACTGACCGCGCGTGCCGAAGTACCAGACGAACAGGCCCATGGAGTAGCGGCCCTTGTCGATACGCCGGTCGGTCCAGTGACGGCGATGCTGCGGTTCGATCAGGTGCCGGTAGGTCCAGGCCGAATCGCCGTTGCTCACGACGATGTCGGCGGGCAGGTATTCGCCCGAAGCGAGTTCAACGCCGCGCGCGCGTCCGTCTTCCACACGAATCCGAGTGACCGGCGTATTGCAATCGATACGCACGCCGCGCTCGCGCAGCAGTCCCACCAGGCCGTCGACGATGGCGCCGGTGCCGCCCATCGCGGAGTGCACGCCCCAGTTGCGTTCCAGCGCGTGGATCAAGGCGTAGGCACAGGTGACCGAGAACGGGTTGCCGCCAATCAGCAGCGGGTGAAAGCTCATGACCAGCCGCAGCTTGGGGTGCTTCAGGTGCTGGGCCACCAGGCTGTGGATGCTGCGCCAGGCCTGCATGCGCAGAAAGGACGGAATGGCCCGCAGCAAGTCACCGAAGGATTCGAAGGCCTTGTCGCCCATGCCCTCGAAGCCCAGGACCTTGCAGCGTTCAGCGGCCACCATCAGGCGACGCATGCCCGCCACGTCGTCGGGGCTGATCGCCGCGACCTGGTCCATCATCGAGTCTTCGTCGTCGCTGTAGTCGAAGTGGGTGCCGTCGTTGAACCGGATCCGATAAAACGGGTCCATGCGGCGCAGGTCGATGTCGTCTTCCATCTTGCGGCCGCACAGCGCCCACAATTCTTCCAGCAGGAAAGGCGCGGTGATGATGGTCGGGCCCGCGTCGAAGCTGAAGCCCTCCTGCTTGTGCATGTAGGCACGGCCGCCGGGCGCGTCGAGCTTCTCCAGCACGCGCACGCGCCAGCCTCGCACCGACAGGCGGATGGCGGCAGCCAAGCCGCCGAAGCCACTGCCGATCACCACCGCGAGCGGTGCATCGGGTCCTACAAGCCGGGACGGCACGCGATCTTCGACAGCGCGAAAGGCGTTCATGGTCGGCCCGCCTCAGGTTCGATGACGACCACAGCCGCAACGACCGGGAGGCTCGCGCTCGTCGCCGACCCGGCGGCGGCTGTCGAGCGGCCCATGGCCCACCCCCACAGACGCTGCATCGGCAGCGGGAACATCATCAGCAGGTGTTCGATGATCGCCAGGCCCAGGAGTGCTGCCAGCAGCACCCAGCCCGTGTTCACCGTCACCGCGCCGAGCTTGGCCTGGCCCACCAGCCACAGCCAGCTGCCGGCTGCGATGCTGATGGAAAAATAGAAGAACACGCTCACCGGCCCGCGCCGGAAGTAGCTGCCCAGATAGGTCAGGTGTGAGGGCAGGTACTGCTCGCCCACTTCCGGCACGCCGAAGAACAGATTCAGCTTCGCCGACAGGCGCATGCACCAGAGCAGGGCGAAGGTGCAGATCGCCACATGATTGGGTTGGCCTTGCTGCATCAGCAGCAGCACGCCGAAGTTGGCGAGTAGCGCGAACTCGTGATGCAAGATGGCCTGCAGGGATTCACGAAATCGCACCACGCCACGCGCACCGGGTGTGAGCGGTTCGCGTCGTGGTCCGGTGATCCAGCCACTGAGAAAGGCCAGCTCGTGCCAGCCCCACATCACGATCACGCTGGCAAAGCCCAGATAGGCGTTGCCGACATCCGGCGCCTGCATGCTGTGGTGGGCACCCCAGAGGCTCGCAACGCCCAGTACGCTCATGCCGGTCATGCGACAGCGGAAACTGCGCACGGGCCGGCGCACCAGCCAGAGGATGGCACCTGTTCCGAACCACCAGGCGAACAGCGCGAACAGCGCGGGCGCCGCGGTGGAAGACCAGAAATCGTTCATGCGAGGGCGATCGGTGTGGCGTTCACCAAACCGGCTGCACGCGGATCTGGTCCGGCAGCGGGCGGTGCTTGACCGGCAGGAAGAACAGACGTCCGAAGGTCCAGGCCGCGCCCAGGGCGTGGCGCGCCTGCCCCAGCAGGCCCAACACGCCGCCGCGCGCCTTGGCGTTGGCATGGCCCACCGCACATTCCAGCAGGTGGATCATGCCGGCGCGAAACACCGGGTGGTCGATGTCCAGGTCCACCGGGAAGACCTGCGCCGCGATCTCGGAGGTGATGCGAAACACCTCGTAGTCGTATTCGGTGGAATGCAGGCCCATGGCTTCGTGCATCAGAGGGCGCATGTGATCGCGCACATACATCGTGGCGTACACCGCCAGCGTGAAGAAGCGAATCCAGAGCTTGTTCACGCCAGACAGCAGCTGCGGCTGCGCGCGCATCAGGAGCGCGAAGGATTCGCCGTGGCGGAATTCGTCATTGCACCAGCGCTCGAACCAGCGAAAGATCGGATGAAAGCGCTTGTCCGGATTTTTCTCCAGCTGGCGGAAGATCGTGATGTAGCGGGCGTAGCCGATCTTCTCGGACAGGTACGTGGCGTACAGGATGTACTTGGGTTTGAAGAAGGTGTAGGCCTTGTTCTTCTTGAGGCCACCCAGGTCGATGCCCAGGCCCAGGTCCTTGAGCGCCGAGTTGATGAAGCCGGCGTGGCGCGACTCGTCGCGGGCCATGTACCGCATCAAGGCCTTGATGTCGGGGTTGGTGACGCGCTTCTGGATCTCGTTGTACAGAATGCAGCCGGAGAATTCCGAGGTGCACGACGAGATCAGGAAGTCCAGAAACTCCTGCCGCAGCTCGGGCGACATCGAGGCCAGGCCCACGCGGGCTTCTTCGGCGAAGGTGGCGTCGCGCTGGAAGTGGTCGTGGTTGTTGTCGCCTTCGTACTCCAGGATCATCGCGTCCCACTCCGCGCGCACCGGCGACACATCCATCCTGTCCATCGCATCAAAGTCGGTGGTGTAAAAGCGCGGCGTCAGCATGGTGCTGCGCGTGGCCTTGGCCATGGCGTCGTCCGCAGTCTCGACGGTGTCGATGAGGTTCGCAAGGGCGTCGTATTCGAGGGTGGCGGCGTGCGGTGCGTTCATGGCGTGGCTCTCGTGGCAATGAAATTCAGGGTCGGGGTGCCGTGCGTCCGGCATCGCGCAGGGGCGCGAACACCGCGACGTTGCTGGGACCGAAGGACTCCAGCGCGATACGGGTGCCGGTGACCGGGTCCGACAGGGTCAGGCGGCCGCTGGCATGTCCGCTCAGGACAAAGGGTTCAGTGGGGCCCAGGCCGCGGCGCAGTCGCTCACGAGCCAGGGTGCGCAGCGCGCCGCGCAGAAATCCCTGCTCGCCCTGGAAGCGCGCGATTTCGTGGCGGTCCTGGGCGTCCACCACAGCGACGTCGCCATTGGGTCGGTCTTCGAAATGCAGGGCCCGCTGCCAGGTGATGTCCGTCACCTCGGCGGGCGGTCCGCCCGCCACGCGCTGCCAGCCCACCATGGCCAGGGTCGACACGGCCAAGGCCAGCATGGCCCAGACCGGCCAGGGCAGTCCTCGGGCCGTGGGTCGGTGGGCGGTGGCAGTGTGTGCGTTCATGCGGCTGCGATCGGGTCGTTGGCGGCGGTCTCGCGCGCGTCGTGGGTCGCCGCAGTGCTCGGCACGGTGCGGGTGGCAACGCCCGGGTTGGCGGCCTGCCAGGCGTCCATCAGTCGACGGCCGACGGCCTGCGCGTCGGGGATACAGCGCAGCGTGGGCTGCGGATCACGCAGTGCCCAGGGGCGGGCATGCGGCGCCAGGTGGAACCAGCCGATGCGCTTGTCGCCGGCCAGCGCCAGTGACACATCGCCATGACCGTCGGCGTGCACCAGCAGGTCGGCGCCGCGCAGCTGGCGCAGCGGCAGGTTCAGGGTGATCGTGAGCACGATGCCGATGCGCATCACCACGCGGCGCGAGGTGAGGGTGTACAGCGTGGTGCGAGCGACGAGCCAGGCGGTCAGGGCCAGCAGACCCAGGGCGGTGATCGCTGCGATCGCACTGAACGCCAGCGACGGACCGATGGCCGCTTGCGGGCCCCCGAGCAGGTACAGCGCTTGCAGCGCCATCATGGCGGCGAAGTACACCGCCAGCTTGCGCAGGTGAAAGACATGCAGGCACAAGGCGCCCCACTGCGGGCCGCCTTGCCACAGGATGCGTTCGCCCGCCGGCAGCGCCTCGGGCAGGCCCGGGGCGGCTTCGAACTCGTGCTCGTGGTGCGGGGCGATGTGACGATCGCCCGTGCCTGCATCGTGGTTCACGCCAAGGGCTCCTGGCGATCGGGCGTGGCGTACAGCGTGCCGGCGCCGTAGTAGGCGCTGATCTTTTCCTCTTCCAGCAGCGTGATCTGTGCATCGCTGCGGGTGCGCGGCACATTGCCGAACTGCGCGCCCAGCAGGGCCTGCACCGCCACTTCGTCCTTGCGGATGCGGGCGAAGGCGATCGGCAGCAGCACGCGGTGGCCCGCAGGCACCTGCACCTCGAGGTAGCGGAACATCATCTCGCACTGGTCGATCCACAGGTCGGTGACGGTGCCCGCCACTTCGCCGTCGGCGCCATGCACCGGCAGGCCGCGCGGATCGGTGTCGCGCGGCGACACGCCGTGGTCGGCGGCGACGCGCAGCGGCACGATCTTGGCGTGGCCCTCGTGCATGTCGGGGATGTCGGCACGAGCGGCCCAGGCGCCGGGGCCCACGCCTGCCAGCAGCGGGTCACCCACCGGCTCCAGCGGCGCGCCGTTGAAACGGTGTGCGGGCTGGGCGCTGTAGCTGCCGTCGGGGCGGTTGAAGTCGGGCGCGAGGAATTCGCGGCCGTCGTCCAGCTTGAAGGTCTTGGCCTCGGGCACGGGCCAGCCGGTGACCTGCGGGCCGTTCTCGCGGCCCGGATCCATCGGGTAGCCCTCGCGGTGGTTTTCACGCGCGAGGTAGTAGATGAGGCCTGCGAAAAAGGCCCAGAAGACGTACAGCACAAGCTGTGCGACGTCGACGTACTGGGTGATGGCGCCTGTTCCCATGGGGTTCTCCTAGATTGAGGCGGTGTGAAAAATCATCCCGGCAGCTGCGCCAGCCCGAAAGGCTGGGGCGCAGGCTGCGCGGGGGTGGACGAACGACGGCGTGCCAATGGGCCCAGGGCCACCAGCACGACGAACAAGAGGTAGATCTCGAGGTGGAAGACGACGCTGTAGCCGGTGGCTTTCGAGACGAGGGATTCGCCAAACCAGCCTTGCATCGCCAGGTGGCTGGCTACGTCGCGCACCACGCCGCCGAGGGCCATGGCCACGCCGGCCGCTGTGGCTTGTACCGCGCCCCAGGCGCCCAGCACCATGCCGGTCAACTCTTTCTCGGGCATCTCCATGGCGGTCAGGAGCATGCCCACCGAAAACAGACCGCCGGAGAAACCGATCAGGCCCGCGCCGAAGCGAAAGAGGTTCGGCGCTTCCAGCGGCGCCGAGAAGATCACGCAGGCAAAGGCCGGCAGCCCGAGCAAGGCGCCGGTTGCGGCCAGACGCACGGCGTCGACGCCGCGCCCGAGCAGGCGCGCCGCGAGCAGGAAGGCGAGCAGCGCACCGCCCGCCGACAAGGCGGTGAGTGCGCTGGTCAGGCCCACATCCAGCCCCAGCACCTCGCCACCAAAGGGCTCGAGGATGATGTCTTGCATGCTGAAGGCAGCGGTGCCCAGGCCGACCGTCCACAGAAAGCGGCGCATCTTGGGCAGGGCCATCAGGCGCTGCCAGTTGCGGCGAAAGCCGTCGGGCTCGCGCGCGCCACGCCGGGCGCCACGCGCTTCCTGCTTCCACAGCGACACGAGGTTCAACATCACCACCAGCACGGCGGCGCCCTGCACCACCTGGATCAGACGCACCGGGCTGAATTGCGAGAGCAGGCCACCGAGCATCGCGCTGCCGGCGATCAGACCCACCAGCAGCATGGCGTACAAGAGAGCGACCACGCGCGGGCGCTTGTCGTCAGACGAGACGTCATTGGCCAGGGCGATGCCGGCGGTCTGCGAGATCTGCAGGCCCGCACCCACCACGATGAAGGCCAGCGCCGCGCCGGTACGACCCAGCCACATGGCGGGCGTGGTGTCGGCTTCCGACAGCAGCAGGAGTGCGAAGGGCATGATCGCGAGCCCGCCGAACATCAGCAGGGTTCCGATCCAGAGATAAGGCAGGCGGCGCAGGCCCAGCACCGAGGGGTGCGTGTCACTGCGGTAGCCGATGAAGGCGCGCATCGGCGCGAAGACCAGGGGCAGGGCGACCGACAGCGCCACCCACCAGGCCGGCACGCCCAGCTCCACGATCATCACGCGATTGAGCGTGCCTACGAGCAAGGCGGTGGTGATGCCCACCGCCACCTGGAACAAAGACAGGCGTAGCAAGCGCGCCAGCGGCAGGTCAGGCGAGGCTGCGTCCGCGAACGGGACGTAGCGATTGAACACGCCGACCAGCGCGGGCGGCAGACGCCAGGCCTTGGTCATGTCCGTTTCCACTCCCAAGCCTGCGAGGTGTAGAAGCCGCTGGCCACCCGCTCGCTGCGACCCTCCTGCCAACCCAGGGGACCCAGACCCGCCACCAGCGCTTCGCGCAGCACCGGCTCGGCTTGCGGCTCCAGCGCGGGCGAACGGTCGGAGCGGGGGAAGAGACGCCCGACGCGGTGCATCACCGCCAGGAGCGGGGTGCGCGGCGCGAACGTGAACAGCATGGAGCGCTTGGTGCGGTGCGACAGGCGCGTGAGCGCTTGCACGATGTCCGGGGTGTCGTAGTGAATCAGCGAATCCATGGCCACCACGTGGTCGAACTCGCCCAGCGCCTCATCGAGCATGTCGCCTGCACGAAAGTCGATGCGGCCCATCATCGTGTGCCCCGCCAGGCGATGACGCTCGCGTGCCAGGTTCACCAGGGTAGGGGAGAGGTCGATCGCGATCACATGTGCGCCGCGTTCGGCCGCCACCTGGGCCAGCGCGCCCGTGCCGCAACCCGCATCAAGCAGACGCATGCCGTCCATGCGCGGGGGCAGCCAGGACAGCAGGTTCTCGCGCATGCGATCGCGGCCCGCGCGCACCGTGGCGCGGATGCGGCCCACCGGCGCGTTGGAGGTCAGGCGTTCCCAAGCCTGCACCGCGGTGCGATCGAAGTAGTGTTCGATCTGGCCGCGGCGTTCGAGGTAGCGGTGCTCGGGCTGCATGTCAGTCGAATCCCAGCAGGTCGAAGATGTCGCGGTCCTTCATCGGGACGGCGGCGTAGGGATCGGTGCCGAGCCAGAGCTTGGCGGCCAGGCGCATGTATTCGTCCTTGACCGCCTGCAGGCCAGGCGAGTCCTCCATCTCGAACAGCGTGGCCTTCTTCAGGCGGCTGCGACGGATGGCGTCCAGGTCGGGGAAGTGCGCGGCCAGCTGCAGACCGATGCGCTCGTTGTATTTGTCGATCTGGTCGGTGCCGGCACTGCGGTTGGCGATCACGCCACCCAGACGCACGTTGTAGTTCTTGGCCTTGGCGCCGATCGCCTGCACGATGCGGTTCATCGCGAAGATGGAGTCAAAGTCGTTGGCGGTGACGATCAGCGCGCGGTCGGCGTGCTGCAGGGGCGCGGCAAAGCCGCCGCAGACCACGTCACCCAGCACGTCGAAGATCACCACGTCGGTGTCTTCCAGGAGGTGGTGCTCTTTCAGCAGCTTCACTGTCTGGCCGACCACGTAGCCGCCGCAGCCCGTGCCGGCAGGCGGGCCGCCCGCTTCGACGCACATCACGCCGTTGTAGCCGGGGAAGACGAAGTCCTCGGGCCGCAGTTCCTCGGCATGAAAGTCCACCGTCTCGAGAATGTCGATGACGGTGGGCAGCATTTTCTTGGTCAGCGTGAAGGTGGAATCGTGCTTGGGATCGCATCCGATCTGCAGCACGCGCTTGCCCATGTGCGAGAACGCCGCCGAGAGGTTGGACGATGTCGTGCTCTTGCCGATACCGCCCTTGCCGTAGATGGCGAAGACCTTGGCGTTGCCGATCTTGATGCTCGGGTCCAGCTGCACTTGCACGCTGCCCTCGCCGTCGGGGCGGCCGCCGCGGCCGATGTTGGAAACAGGAACGGAGGTCACAGTCATGTGGGGCTTTCTTCGTAAATGCCTTCGAGCCGGTCTTCCAGCTCCTCGCCGGCGCGCTTGAGGGCTTCAAGCACGCTGGCTTCGGGTTGCCAGTAATTGCGTTCGGTCGCTTCCAGCAGCCGGTTGGCGACGCGGGCGACAGCGGTGGGATTGAGTTGGGCCAGGCGTTCGCGCATGGCCGGATCGAGCACAAAGGTCTCGCTCAGTTGCTGGTAGACCCAGGGCTGCACCTGGCCAGTGGTGGCCGACCAGCCCAGGGTGTTGGTGACGTGGGTCTCGATCTGGCGCACGCCTTCGTAGCCGTGTTCGAGCAAGCCCTCGTACCACTTGGGATTGAGCATGCGGGTGCGGGTCTCGAGTGCCACCTGCTCGGTCAGGGTGCGGACCGTGCCACCGCCATTGGCGTCGCGGGTCTGGTCGCCGATATAGACGGGCGCGGTGCCGGCCTCGGGGCCCTTGGCGCGGGCGATCGCGCGGCTGATGCCGCCCAGCGTGTCGAAGTAGGTGTCCACCGTGGTGACGCCCAGTTCGACCGACTCCAGGTTTTGATAAGCCAGCTGCACGCCCGCGAGCACGCTATTGAGAAGCTGCGCCTGTTGCACCGGGCGGCCGCTGCGGCCGTAGGCAAAGCCCTTGCGGCGGCTGTAGGTCTCGGCCAGTTCGTCGTTGTCTTCCCAGCGACTGTTGTCCACCAGGCTGTTGACGTTGGCGCCGTAGGCGCCCTCGGCGTTGCCGAAGACGCGCAGCGAGGCCGTCTCCAGGTCGCCGCCGTGCTCAGCCTGGTAGGCCAGCGCGTGCTTGCGGACGAAGTTCAGCTCCGCAGGCTCGTCGGCGCCGGCAGCCAGGAACGAGGCTTCGGCCAGCAGCTTGATCTGCAGCGGCAGCAGGTCGCGGAAGATGCCCGACAGCGTGACCACCACGTCGACGCGCGGCCGTCCCAGCTGCTGCAGCGGCAGCAACTCGGCGCCGGCCAGCCGGCCGTAGCCGTCGAAGCGCGGCTTGGCGCCGATCAGGGCCATCGCCTGTGCGATCGGCGCGCCTTCGGTCTTCAGGTTGTCGGTGCCCCACAGCACCAGCGCGACGCTTTCCGGGAAGGCATGGCCGTCAGCGCGGTAGCGTTCGAGCAGGCGCTCGGCTTGGCGCGTACCGTCCGCCACCGCATAGGCGCTCGGGATGCGGAAGGGGTCGAAGCCGTGCAGGTTGCGGCCGGTGGGCAGCACGGCCGGCGTGCGCAGCAGGTCGCCGCCGGGCGCGGGGCGCACGAAGCGGCCGTCGAGTGCGCGCAGCAGGCCTTCGATCTCGTGGTCCCGGGCCATCAGTGCATCGGCGGCCGCCAGCTCGCGCAGCAGCGCGAGCTGCGCATCGTCGGTCCTCAGGCCAGCCGCGACCAGGACGC